>NZ_JBHYGR010000025.1:37421-56603 GCF_042738155.1 Kitasatospora sp. NPDC059088
GCCACCCCCCCCGCCCCCCCACACCCCCCCCCCGCCCCCGCGCCCCCCCTCCCCCCGCCCGCCCCCCCCCGCCCTCGACCGCGTCTACGATCGAAGGGTGCAGCCGCGCGGCCGGATCGTGGTCGGCGTGGACGGCTCCGCCCCCGCCCGCGCCGCGGTCCGCTGGGCGGCCCGCCTGGCCCGCCGCACCGGCGGCCCGCTGGAGGCGGTGGCGGTCTGGGACTTCCCCTGCCTGTTCGGCGAGCACGGCCTGGTGCCGCCGGCCCTGGACGGCTTCGAACCGGAGCGCCGCGCCGCGGAGATCCTCGACGAGGCGGCCGCCGACTGCGGTCTCCGGCTGGACTGCGGGCTCCGGATGGACTGCGGGCTCCGGCTGGACCGCCGGCTCAAGGCCGGGCCGCCCGGGCCCGCCCTGGTCGTCGCCGCGGCCGGCGCCGCCCTGCTCGTCCTCGGCAACCGCGGCCACTCCACCCCGCCGGACGCCCCGCTGGGCACCGTCGCCCAGTACTGCCTGCACCACGCGCCCTGCCCGGTGGCCGTCGTCCGGGCGGACGGTGCGCGGACCGGCCCGTGACGGCGCGCGGATCAGCCCTTGAACAGGTTGTGCCCCACGTCGGACGGCACCTCGTCCTGGACCGGCTTGCTGCCCGGCCCCGGCACGTGCTCACCCGGGATCGGCCGGTCGCCCTCGCGGTGCAGCAGCACCACCCCGTCCTCGGCCCAGAGCTGCCGGTACCCGTGCGCCAGCAGCAGCTGGATCCGGTCGGCCTGCTCCTTGTCGGTCTTGAAGGGGAAGGACCGCTTGTCGGAGCGGGTCAGCACGTACTCGCGCCCGCGCGGTGTCCCGTCCACCAGCACCACGTCCGTCCGGGCGGTCAGCCGCGGCGCGATCTGGTTGTCGGCCTCCACCGAGGCGCCGTCCGGGATCAGCGCGGCCGCCCGGACCAGCGCGGCCTCGCTCGCCCTGGGCTCCCAGGAGGACGGTACGGCCAGTTGCAGCAGCCCGATCGGCACCGCCGCCACCAGCGCCACCCCGACCGTGCCCAGGCCCAGCAGCCGGGCCCGTCGCCGGGTCCGCTCGGGCCGCCCGGTGCCGCTCAGCCGGCCCAGCACCTCGAGGCTCGCGGTCAGCAGGACCGGCCAGAGCATCGAGTCGTAGTGCCGGGCGATCGACCAGTGGTTGGGGTTGCTGGAGAGGATCCGTTCGGCCAGCAGCGGCAGCAGGCACAGCACGGTCGCCGAGCGCAGCGGCAGCAGGAACACGGTGCCGAACAGCCAGAGCAGCAGCAGCGGCTTCAACGGCTGGTCGAAGGCGGTCTGCACCAGCAGGAAGGGGTTGTGCAGCAGGTGGGTGACCGCCTGGCCGCCGTCGTCGCCGAGCGCCTTGTAGTTCCAGTAGTAGCCCGGCTCGCCGCCCATCGCCGGGATCAGCCACTTGATCGCCACCGCCGAGGCGACGGGGCCGCCGAGCAGCAGTCCCAGTCCGGTCAGGCGCCCCGCGCGGTCCCCGGTGCGGCGGGTGCGCAGCAGCAGCACCAGCCCGTACGCGCCGACCAGCAGGCCGAGGTCCTCCTTGGTGCAGCACAGCAGCACCGCGGCGAGCACCACCGTGCCGTAGCGGCGGGCCAGGCCGCGCTCCAGCATCAGCAGGGTCAGCGGGACGGCGAAGGCCACCTCGTGGAAGCCGACCCGGGAGGCGACCAGCAGCGGCCAGCCGAGCGCGTAGACCAGCCCGGCCAGGTCCGCGGCCCGACGGGCGGTGCGCGGCTCGGCGGCGGCGAAGGAGTGCGCGGCGATCCGGCGGATCAGCGGCACCCCGAGCGCGAACAGCAGCGCCTGCCCGATGATCAGCGAGCGCGGGTCGTCCCAGATCCAGTACAGCGGCGCGAGCAGCGCCAGGACCGGGGAGAAGTGGTCGCCGAGCAGCGAGAACCCGGGCGGGAACTCGTGGTGGTAGTACTTCAGCGTCGAGACCGGCAGCCCGAAGTGGGCGTAGCCGCGCACGCCCTGGTCGAAGATGCCGAGGTCGAAGCCGCCGAGCGAGACGGAGAGCCAGCCCTGCATCCCGATGGCGCACATCACCGCGAAGCACAGCAGGCTGAGCAGCACGGTGCGCCGGGCGGGCGGGCCCAGGACGGCCGCGGCCCGGCGGGCGGCGGCGGGTACGGCGGCCCGGGTCGTCGGCGGGGTCGCGGTCTGGGTGGTCACGTCGGCTCTGGTCCGTCTCTGGTCCGTGAGGTCCGGTCCGTCAGGTCCGGTTGCTCAGGGCGGGGTCGCGGTCGCGGTCGTCGTCGTGCTTGCGGGCGTCGTCGTGCTTGCGGGCGTCGGGGTCGTGGTCGAGCTTGGCGCCGAGCAGCGCCCAGGCGCCGGCCGAGGCGTCCACGGCCTGCCGCCGGGCCCGGTACAGCCGCAGGCCGATGACGACCAGGACGGCGACCGCCAGCGGCGGGTAGATCGAGCCGGGCAGCTGCCAGTACCAGGCGACGCCGCGGCCCCAGCGGTGCGGCACGATCCACATCACGTGGGAGAGGAACACCGCCAGCGTCACGCCGAGCAGCACCCGCCGGCCGGCGCTGCGGGCCTCCGCGGCCAGCAGGGCGATCAGCGGGAGGCACCACACCCAGTGGTGGGTCCAGCTGATCGGCGAGACCAGCAGCGCGGTGAGGGCGGCGCAGACGCCGCCCCAGGCGTCGGCCCGGCGCAGCACCCGGGCGGAGCGCCCGGCGAGCACGGCCACCCCGAGCCCGAGCGTGGCGACCAGCGCGGAGGCGATCAGCCCGACCGTGCCGGGGTCGTTGACGTCGAGCAGCCGGCAGACGGCCCCGCGCAGCGACTGGTTGTCGACCAGCACGGTGACGCCGACCCGGCTCGGGTCCCACAGGTACTTGGCCCAGAACCCGTACGAGGCGTCCGGCAGCACGGCCCAGCCGACCAGGCCGGCCGCCAGGAAGGTGGCGATGGAGACCAGGGCGGCCCTGGTCCGGCCGGTCAGGAACAGGTAGACGGTGAACAGCCCCGGGGTGATCTTGATCGCGGTGGCGAGGCCGATGCCCACGCCCTTGGACCGGCTGCGGTCCGGGCGGGTGAGGTCCCACAGCACCAGGCAGAGGATGCCCAGGTTGACCTGGCCGTACTGGAAGGTGGTGTAGACCGGCTCCAGCCAGACCGCGAGGCCGGCGGCGAGGACGGTGGCCGCCGTCCGGTAGCGCCGGGCGGGCCAGCCGGCCAGCTTGAGCGACAGGTGCACGGCCAGGCCGAGCAGCGCGTAGTTGCCGAGCGTCACCAGGATCCGCAGCGGGCTCACGTCGAACCAGGTGCTCGGCACGAACAGCATCGCGGCGAACGGCGGGTAGGTGGCCGGGAGGTCCCAGCCGGGCAGCCGCATCGCGTACAGGTCGTCGCCGTTGACCACGGCCTGGCCCTCGGCCCGGTAGACGAGCATGTCGACCATGTTCGCCCCGTGCAGGTGGCGCTGGAAGACGAAGGCCGCCACCGACAGCACGGCCACGCAGGCCGCCGCGATGGTCCAGGAATTCGGTCTTCCGCTCGCCGGGCCGCCCTCGGGCCCCTCCGGGTCCGCCTGTCGCGTCCACCGTGTCAGACCGAACTCGCGCACCGCGATGGCACCCCGTTGAGATAGACCAGATCGTTCCCTCGTCACCGTCTGGGCCCACCCACCATAACCGACCCCTCTGAGAGCCCCCTGGGCCCGGAAGCACAACGAATTCCGCCCGGCGGGGGCGCTGTGAGCTCGGTCACGGAGCGGACGGCCCGGGGCTTCCGGGGCGTCAAAACGCGAAATCCCGCCGGGAGTTGAACTCCCGGCGGGATCTGCTGGGCCGGTCGGAACCGGTCCGTTGGGTGGAGCTGAGGGGATTCGAACCCCTGACCCCCTCGATGCGAACGAGGTGCGCTACCGGACTGCGCCACAGCCCCAACGAGAAGAAACTCTAGCACCTTTCGGAGGGGGTCCGTGACCACCCCCCTGGTCGGGGGCGGTCACGGCGGTCATTCGTTGGCCGCGCGGGGGCGGGACTGCGGAGCCGGGGCTTCGGCGTACTGGTCGAACAGCGGGGTGGTGCGGGACTCGGCGGGCCGGCCGGCGGTCCAGGTGCCGGGGGCCGAGAGGTCCAGGCCGCGGGAGACCCGGGGGGCGACCGGCGCGGTGACGTAGGTCGGCAGCGGGACGGGCACCGGCTCCCAGGAGTCGGGGCCGGCCGCACCGCGCTCGCGCATGCCGTCGACCCACTCCTCGTGCTCGGTCGCCTCGGCCACCGCGGAGGCGGAGGGCACCGCGACGGTGGCCTGCTCCGGATCGGCGGCCAGCCGCAGGTGCGGACGGCGGCCGGAGCGGTGCCCGGCGGGCGCGGGCTGGTCGTCCGGGGCGGGCGCCTCGACCGTCGGCCGGTCGTCCGCCGGGGCCTCGGCGCGCTGCCGCTCGCGCTGGCGCAGCCGCTCGGCCGCCTGGGCGGCCCGGTCGCGGTCCAGCTTCACCTCGTACCGCTGGCGCTCCAACTTGCGCAGGTGGCCGATGTAGAGGGTGAGCAGGACCGCCGGCACGGCCGGGACCCAGAGGAAGGCCAGGCCCGCCACCGCGGCGACCACCGCGCCGAGCGCGAAGGCCAGGAAGAGGGCGGTGACCATCCGGCGCCGACGGGCCAGCAGCAGCGCCCGGCGCTCGGACCCGACCTGCCGCACCGGGGCCGGCCGTTCGGCCGGCCGCTCCACCGGTGGTTCGGGCTCCCGCACGGCGGGGTCGCCGGAGTCGGCCGCGTCCCGCTCGGGGGGGCCGTCGCTGCTGTGCTCGTCGTCACGCGATTCGTCACCCAGGGCCCGGGCTGCCCGTCGCTCCAGCGCCGAACGCCCGGCCAGCAGGCGGATGGCGGTGCTGAAGCGTTCCGTCGGGCGCGCCTCGTTGAGTTCGTCCTGCCTGCGGAGCCACATGGGCACCAGATAGGCGGCCCAGGCCCCTACGATGACGGCGTAGATAAGGCCGCTACTGCTCACGATTCACACCGTACGGGCGACGGGGAAGGCCCGGCAGCAATTTGGCGCGGCGTGTCGTGTGATCAAGCTGATTCTCCGACTATTTTGCCGGTGTTTGTGACGGTCCGCCACCGCGCCGATGCCATATCGATATTTCTTTCGAACAAATATTCAATTACGTGGCTCGCGCCCGGAACTGAGCGCCCGCCAGCGCTCCAGCATCCCCTCCGGGACCTCCTCGGCGGTCAGGGCGTAGACCAGGTGGTCCCGCCAGTCCCCGTCGATGTGGAGATAGCGCGGGCGCATTCCCTCCGCACGGAAGCCGAGCTTTTCCACCACCCGTCGGCTCGGGCCGTTCTCCGGGCGGATGCAGACCTCGATCCGGTGCAGTCCGAGGGTGTGGAAGCAGTGGTCCACCGACAGCGCCACGGCCGTCGGCATGATGCCCCGGCCGGCCACCGCCTCGTCGATCCAGTAGCCGACGTTGGCCGAGCACATCGAGCCCCAGGTGATCCCGCCGACGGTCAACTGGCCGACCAGCTGGCCCTTGTGGAGCACTACGAAGGGCAGCATCCGGCCCGCCGAGGCCTCGCCGCGCAGGAAGCGGACCATCTGCCGGTAGGTCGGGCGGGGCCCGGCGGCCTGGCCGGCCGGGCCGGGCGGCACGGTGGCCTCCCAGCGCCGCAGCCAGTCCCGGTTGCGGCGGCTCACCTCCTGCCACTCGCGCTGGTCGCGGGCCCGGATCGGGCGCAGCACGACCTCCCCCTCGTGGAGTTCTACCGGCCAGCCGGCGTTCAGTGCCCTCTCCTCGATGCTTCGGTCCCGGAAGCCGGTGCGTCGGGCCGGGGGTGGTCCCCGCCGCCGAGCTGGTCGACGGCGTGCGCGAGCAGCGGCTCCAGGACGGCCAGACCGTCCTTGACGCCGCCGGTCGAACCCGGCAGGTTGACGATCAGGGTACGTCCGGCGAGCCCGGACAGCCCGCGGGAGAGCGCCGCGGTCGGCACCTTGTCGCGGCCGTACGCGCGGACGGCCTCGGCGATGCCGGGGACCTGCCGGTCGATCACCCGGGCGGTCATCTCGGGGGTGAGGTCCATCGGCGAGATGCCGGTGCCGCCGGTGGTCAGCACCACGTCGTAGCCGGCGGCGACGGCCTCGCGCAGGACGGCCTCGACCGGCTCGCCGTCCGGGACGACCCGCGGGCCGTCGACGGTGAAGCCCATCGCGGTCAGACCCGCCACCAGCAGCGGGCCGCCCTTGTCCTCGTACACCCCGGCCGAGGCCCGGTTGGAGACCGTCACCGCGAGCGCCTTCATGCGCCCACCTCGCTTCGCTCGGCAGGGGCATTCGCCCATCCGCACCTCTTGACGGCTCGCTCGCTCCGCTCGCTCACGCCGAAACCTCCGGCGCGAACCAGTCGCCGCTCTTGCCGCCGGTCTTGCTGAGCACCCGGACGGACTCGATGCTCGCGCCCTTGTCGACCGCCTTGACCATGTCGATCACGGTCAGCGCGGCGACCGTCACCGAGGTCAGCGCCTCCATCTCGACACCGGTGCGGTCGGCGGTGCGCACGGTGGCGGTGATCTCGACCGCGTCGTCGCCGACGGTGAGGTCGACCTCGACGCCGGAGACCGCGATCGGGTGGCAGAGCGGGATCAGGTCCGGGGTCCGCTTGGCGCCCATGATCCCGGCGATCCGGGCCACCGCGAGGGCGTCGCCCTTGGGCACGCCCTCGCCGCGCAGCAGCGCCACCACCCGCGGCGAGACCCTGACCCGCCCGGCCGCGACGGCGGTGCGCGCGGTGGCGGCCTTCTCGGAGACGTCGACCATCCGGGCGGCGCCCCGGTCGTCGACGTGGGTGAGGCGGTCGCCGGGATTCGGTGTCGTCACGGGTAACTCCAGGGGCGCGCAGGTCGAATACCGCGCTACCGTACCGCTCTGCCGCCGCCCGCTCGCCCCGGGGCGCTGCTGACCCGCCGCCCGCGGAACGCTCAGGAGTCCAGCAGCACCACGTCGACCTCGCTGCCGGCGGGCAGCTCGGTGACCTCCTCGGGAACGGTGATCAGGCAGTTCGCCCGGGCCAGCGCCCCGACCAGGTGCGAGTCGGCGGCGCCCACCGGCCGCACGGTGCCGTCCGCCGCGTACCGGCCGCGCAGGAACTGCCGGCGCCCGGCCGGGGAGCGCAGCGCGGACGGGCAGAGCGCGCGCACCATCGGGCGGTGGACGTCGGTCGCGCCCAGCATGGTGCGGATCACCGGGCGGACGAAGAGCTCGAAGGAGATGTAGGCGCTCACCGGGTTGCCCGGCAGGGCGAGCAGCGGCACCCCGGCCGCGCCGCCGATCCGGCCGAAGCCCTGGGGCTTGCCGGGCTGCATCCGCAGCTTGCGGAAGTCGACTCCCCCGTAGGACTCGAAGACCTCCTTGACGACGTCGTACGCGCCGACGCTGACCCCGCCGCTGGTGACGATCAGGTCGGCCCGGCCGAGCTGCTCCTCCAGCACGGCGCGCAGCCGGTCGGCGTCGTCGGGGACGGCACCGACCCGGAAGGCGATGGCGCCGGCCTCCTGGGCGGCCGCGGTGAGGGTGAAGCTGTTGGAGTCGGAGATCTGCCCGGGCCCGACCGGCTCGCCGGGCTGGACCAGCTCGCTGCCGGTGGAGAGCACCACGACCCGGGGCCGCGGGCGGACCTTCACGGTGGCCCGGCCGATCGCGGCGAGCAGGCCGAGCTGGGTGGGACCGAGCCGGGTGCCGGCCTCCAGGACGGTGGTGCCGGCGGCGACGTCGCTGCCGCGGCGGCGGATGTGGGCGCCCTCGGCGACCGGGCGCAGCACCCGGACCTCCTCGTCCGGCACCGGCGCGGTCATCGCGGCGGCGGCCGTCCCGGTGCCGGTGCCGCCGTCGGTCCACTCGACCGGGGCGACCGCCTGGGCGCCGGGCGGCACCGGGGCGCCGGTCATGATCCGGGCGGCCCGGCCGGGGCCGACCCTGGGCAGGTCGCCCGCGCCGGCCGCGATGTCGCCGACCACGGCGAGCACCGAGGGGTAGGCCTCGGTGGCGCCCCGGGTGTCGGCGGTGCGGACGGCGTAGCCGTCCATCGAGCTGTTGTCGAAGGGCGGCAGGTCGCCCTCGGCGACCACGTCCTCCTCCAGCCGGCAGCCCTGGGCGTCGAGCAGCTGGAGCTCGATCGCGGGCAGCGGGCCGACCGCGGCCAGGACGTCGGCGCGGTGCTCGTCCACCGTCCAGAAGCGAGGAGCCGCCGGTGCCCGGTCCGCGGACCCGTCGCAGCAGGCTGCGGGGGTGGTGGTGTGCTCCGTGGACCGGGTCATCGGCGGCTCGCTCTCTGTGTCGTGAGATCAGTCCTGCAGCTCGGAACCGACGAACTCCCGCAGCCAGGAGCGGAACTCCGGGCCCAGGTCCTCGCGTTCGGCGGCCAGTCGGACGATAGCGCGCAGGTAGTCGGCGCGGTCGCCGGTGTCGTAGCGGCGGCCCTTGAAGAGCACGCCGTGCACCTGGCCGCCGGCCTCGGCGTCGCGGGTGGTCAGCTCGCGCAGGGCGTCGGTGAGCTGGATCTCGCCGCCGCGGCCGGGCGGGGTCTCGCGCAGCACGTCGAAGACCAGCGGGTCGAGGACGTAGCGGCCGATGACGGCGTAGTTGGAGGGCGCCTCGCCCGGCTCGGGCTTCTCGACCAGGTCGGTCACCTGGAAGACGTCCTCGCCGAAGCCGTTCGCCTTGACGGCCGCGCAGCCGTAGAGGTGGATCTGGGAGGGGTCGACCTCCATGAGGGCGACGACCGAGCCGCCGAGCTCCTGCTGCACCTCGATCATGCGGGCGAGCAGCGGGTCGCGCGGGTCGATCAGGTCGTCGCCGAGCAGGACGGCGAAGGGCTGGCCGGCGACGTGCTGCTCCGCGACGGAGACGGCGTGGCCGAGGCCCTTCGGGTCGCCCTGGCGGACGTAGTGCATGTTGGCCAGCTCGACGGACTCGCGGACCCGGCGCAGGCGGTCCTCGTCGCCCTTGCGGACGAGGAGCTCCTCCAGCTCGTAGGCGCGGTCGAAGTGGTCCTCCAGCGCGCGCTTGTTGCGGCCGGTGACCATCAGTATGTCGGAGAGGCCGGCGGCGGAGGCCTCCTCGACGACGTACTGGATGGCCGGCTTGTCGACGACGGGCAGCATCTCCTTCGGGGTGGCCTTGGTCGCCGGGAGGAAGCGGGTGCCCAGTCCGGCCGCGGGTACCACGGCCTTGGTTACCGGAATACGGGAGGTGGTCGTCGTCATGCGTTTACCTTACTCAGGCACGTTTTCGCCCGGCCGAGCGCGGTCGGGCGGCTAGGACAGCACGTCCCGGGGCACGGCCACGGTGGCGGGCGTATGGGAAGCGACCGGCTGGGCCAGGGGGTCCCCTCCGGTACAGGCCGACAGACTACCCGGCTTTTCCGAACGGTCACGTTCGGGAGTCGGCGCCCGCTCCGGCCCGGATGCGGGCTGCTCACGGGGCCCGGCGGGGCGGCCGGGGCCCGGCGCCAGCCGCCAGCAGTCGCCGCCGGCGCGGCGGGCGGCGGCCAGGGCCCCGTCGGCGGAGCGCAGCAGGACGGCCGCGTGGGCGCCGTCCTCGGGGAGCACGGCGATGCCGACGGCGGCGGTCAGGCCGTTGCCCCCGGCCGGACGGGGCGCCCGGGTGCCGGAGGACCAGTCGAGCAGCAGGTGCCGGCGCACCGACCAGACCAGCCGCTCGGCGACCTGCGCGGCGCCCTCGGCGCCGGTGTCCGGGAGCACCACCAGGAACTCCTCGCCGCTGTAGCGGCCCAGGGTGTCGGCGCGGCGGATCTCCATGGCGAGCCGCTGGGCGAGGTCGCGCAGTATCGCGTTGCCGCGGGCCCGGCCGTGCTCGGCGAGCACCGCGTCGAAGCCGGCGATCTCCAGCAGCAGGACGGCCAGCGGGCGCGGGCCCTCGGCCTGGCCGGTGTGCTCGGCGCGGCGGGCCCGTTCGATCTCCCGGTCCAGGGTGAGCTGCAGGTGGCGGTAGTTCCAGACGCCGGTGAGCGGGTCGCAGGAGGCGGTCCGCTCCAGCTCGGCGCAGCGCTCCTCCAGTTCGGCGATCCGGCCGGTCAGCCGTTCCCGGTCGGCGGCCGCCCCGGCCCGCTCCCGGCGCGCGCGCAGTCCGAGCACGGTGGCGCCGGCCAGCGCGGGGGCGCTCAGCGCGGCCAGGGCCTGGACCAGCAACGGGGTGGACAATCGGGGCGCCCTTTCGCGTGTCAGGCTCTGCGCGTCACGGTTTTCGGACGTGGAGGATCCGGTGCACAACGAGAAGAGCGACCTGAGGACACGGCTGTTGACGCGGCGCCGCGCACTCACCGCCGAGGGGCGCGCGCGGGCGGCACTCGCGCTGGCCGGACACGCGCGGGAACTGGCCGCGCCGGGCAGCACGGTGGCCGCGTACGTGTCGGTGGGCGCGGAGCCCGGGACGCGTCCGCTGCTGGACGCGCTGCGGGAGAGCGGCGTCCGGGTGCTGCTGCCGGTGCTGCTGCCCGACAACGACCTGGACTGGGCCGAGTACGCGGGGCCGGCGGCGCTGGCCGCGGCCGGGCGCGGGCTGCTGGAGCCGGTCGGGCCGCGGCTCGGGCCGGAGGCCGTCACGGGGGCCTCGGTGGTGCTGCTGCCGGGCCTGGCGGTGGACGCCGCCGGGCTGCGGCTGGGCCGCGGCGGGGGCAGCTACGACCGGGTGCTGGCCCGGCTGGAGCGGGCCGGGGCGCGGCCGGTCCTGGCGGTGCTGCTGTACGAGCACGAGCTGCTGGAGCGGGTGCCGGCCGAGCCGCACGACCTGCCGGTGGACCTCGCGGTCACGCCCTCCGGGGTGCGGGCGCTCGGCCGGGACGGCGGCAGCTGAGGCGGCGGCGGCCGGGGCGGCGGCGGCTGAGGCGGCGGCCGGGACGGCGGCGGCCCCGCTCTCCCGGGGAGGAGGGCGGGGCCGCGCGGGCTCGGGACGGGCCTCAGCCCGTGGTGAGCACCAGCTTGTGCTTGGTGGCCTTCTCGACCGCGTCCGGCGTGTAGGCCCAGGTCAGCAGCTTGCCCTTGAGCCAGAGGTCGGTCTGGTCGTTGTAGTTCTGGTGGAAGGCGTGGC
Organism: Kitasatospora sp. NPDC059088; assembly: GCF_042738155.1. Classification (NCBI taxonomy): domain Bacteria; kingdom Bacillati; phylum Actinomycetota; class Actinomycetes; order Kitasatosporales; family Streptomycetaceae; genus Kitasatospora; species Kitasatospora sp. NPDC059088. Next base: position 48,522 of record NZ_JBHYGR010000025.1, read on the forward strand.
CCGAGGCGCCGCCGACGTTGACCCAGCGCGAGGAGTCCAGGTCGTTCAGGTCGACCACCATCCGCATCGACGGGATCCAGTCCACCTGGTAGCCCGCCGCCGCGTTCCAGCCGGCCGCGTCGACCGCCGCCGAGCCGCCGGAGAGGCGGTACGGGCCGCGGTTGAGCAGCTTGTGGACGAGGCCGGAGGCGATCGAGGAGTTGTCGGTGCCGAGGGTCTGCTCGCGCAGCTCCAGCTTGTGCAGGCGGCCCCAGCTCCAGGTGGAGATGTCCTTGCCGAGCAGCGAGGTCAGGTCCTGCCGGGCGTTCTTCATCGCCTCCTTGAGCAGGTTGTCCAGGCCCTTCTGCTCCTTGTGGTCGGAGTCGATGTACGTCCACCAGGAGCTGTCGGGCTTGTCGAGCTGGGTGCGCACGACCTCGGTCCAGCGGTCGCCGCCGTCCGGCTGGGCCTTGCTCGGGTCGCGGGTGCCGCACTGGGTGACGATCTTGCTGGAGCTGTCCGGCTTGGTCGGGTCGTCCTGCTGGCGCACCAGCAGGCAGTTGTCCTTGGCCCGGATGTCGGCCGGGAACTTCTGCCCGAAGGCCAGGCTGAGCAGGTTGCGCCAGACGCCGTTGTAGTAGGCGGCGGCGGCCGAGTCGGCGTCCTGGTGGAAGTTCCAGTCCTTGAGCAGGTCCTGGGCCTCGCGCACGTAGGGGTCGTCGATCCGCTGCTTGAGCAGCAGCGGGACCAGCGTCTTGGCCATGATGCTGGTGTTGTCCAGCTGGAGGGTCTGCATGTCGTCCGGCGAGATCTTGCCGTTGTTCTTGAGCAGGCCCTCGATCTGGTCGGTGATCTCCTTGGCCCGGGTGCCGTACTCCCAGTCCTTGGTGAGGCTGTACTTGTAGCTCGGGTCCACCACGGCCTGGTTGGCGGTGACGATGTAGCCGGCCGCCGGGTTGAGGCTGTACGGCAGGGCGGTGAAGGGGACCGGGTCCGGCTTCCACTGGTACGAGGAGTCCCAGCCCGGGGCCGGCATCGAGCCGTCGCCCTTGCCGCGCACCGGGATGACGCCCGGGGCCTGGTAGCCGATGTTCTTGCTGTCGGCGTAGATCAGGTTCTGCGCGGGGACGGCGAAGTCCTTGGCGGCGGCGCGGAACTCGTCCCAGTTGCGGGCCCGGTCCAGTTCGAAGACCGCGTCCATGGTCCTGCCCGGGCTCAGCGCCGTCCACTGCAGGGCGACGCCGTAGCCGCCGGTGCCGCGGTCGGGGGCGGAGCTGCCGTTGGGGGCGTACTTGCCGACGTTCTGCTGCTCGGTGCTGACGTCCGAGATGAGCGGGGCGCCGGTGCGGGTGGTGCGGACGGTGATGGTGCGGTCCTCGCCGCCGGCGACCTTGATGGTCTCCTTGCGGAGGTCGAACTTCTCGTCCTTACCGTCCACCTGGTAGGTGTCCGGGCCGGTGACCTTCTCCAGGTAGAGGTCGGTCACGTCGGCGCCCAGGTTGGTGAAGCCCCAGGAGACGTCCTTGTTGTGGCCGATCACCACGCCGGGCATGCCGGCGAAGGTGAACCCGGTGACGTCGAACTGGCAGGCCGGCGAGGCGGTCCGGCAGTGCAGGCCCATCTGGTACCAGACCGAGGGCAGGCCGGGGCCGAGGTGCGGGTCGTTGGCCAGCAGCGGCTTGCCGGTGGTGGTGTGCGAGCCGGCGACCACCCAGGAGTTGGAACCGATGCCCTGGCCGGGGCGGCCGAGCAGCTGCGGCATCCCGTCGATCCGGTCGGTGAGGCCCTGCAGCAGCGCCTTGGTGGTGGCCGCGCCCTGGGCGGTGCCCGCGCCGGGGGCGGCGCCGGACGGGGCCGAGCCGTCGGCCGGGCGGTAGGTGTCGCCGTTGACGGTGCCGGTCTTCACGATCGTGCCGTTGCGGGCGTAGGGGTAGTCCGGGTACAGCTCGGCGATCTTGTCCGGGCCGAAGTCCTGGGCCAGCAGCGAGCGGTCGATCTCCTCCTGGAGGTTCCCGGAGAGGTTCCAGGCCATCGCCTTGAGCCAGGCCACCGAGTCGACCGGGGTCCACTGCTCGGGCTTGTAGCCGCTGTTGACCGCGCCGAGCATGGCGTACTCCAGCGAGGCCTTCTCCCCGCCGGGGTGCTCGGCGAGCCAGGCGTTCACGCCGTCCGCGTAGGCCTGGAGGTACTTCTTGGTCTCCGGCGAGAGCTTGGTGTCGTACTCCTTCTGCGCCACCTGCCGCCAGCCCATGGTGCGGATGAAGGAGTCGGTGTCGACCTGGCCGTCGCCGAACATCTCGGACAGCCGGCCCGCGGTGATGTGCCGCCGGACGTCCATCTCCCAGAAGCGGTCCTGGGCCTGGACGTAGCCCTGGGCGCGGAACAGGTCCTCGCTGGTGTCCGCGTACAGCTGCGGGATGCCGTTGGCGTCGCGCTTGACGTCGACCGGCGCGCTCAGGCCCGCCACCTTGACCGTGCCGTCCACCTCCGGGAAGGAGGCGCGGACCGCGGTGACCCCGCGGTAGCCGCCGTAGCCGACACCGGCCACCAGCAGCACGACCAGCACGATCACGATCAGACGGGCGCGCCGGAACTTCTTCGAGCGGGGCATCTGGGTCCTTGCGGTCCTGACTTCGGGGCGGGCGGGCGTGTCCAGGGCCTGGGGCCGTGACAGGGCACCACATTAGGCCGAGTCGGACGGCCTGCGTGCACGGGGGACGCTCCCGGCGGGATCGGAGGCGGTCAACGGGCGGCCCGGAAGGGGCCGGTGGGTGCCCCGAGGGCACGCACGGCGGGCGTGACGAGGAAGGAAGTAGGCAATGAAACTAAAGATATGGCAAAATGTTAGACTGAGTAACGATCCGCAACAGGAGCATTGACGACTTCTTAACGGGTCGACGGTCCGGCACCGCCCGGCCCGGCACCACCTGACACCCCGCCCGCCCATGCCTGCCCGAGGTGCCACTGCGTGAACGTCGCCCACCTGAACCAGCTCCTGCTCGAAGCCTCCGTGATCCTGCTCTTCGCAGTGGTCGCCGTCCGGTTCTCGACCCGATCAGGGCTGCCCAGTCTGCTGATCTACCTCGGGATCGGCGTGGCACTGGGCCAGAACGGGATCGGCGTCACCTTCAACAACGCCGAACTGACCCAGGTGCTCGGCTACGCGGCACTCGTGGTGATCCTCGCCGAGGGCGGCCTCAAGACCAGTTGGCGCGAGGTCAGACCCGCCATGCCGGCGGCCACCGTCCTGGCCACCGTCGGCGTCGGCGTCAGCGTCTTCGTCACCGCGGCCGGCGCGCACTGGCTGGTCGGCCTGGACTGGCGCACCTCGCTGCTGCTCGGCGCGATCGTCTCCTCCACCGACGCCGCCGCCGTCTTCTCGGTGCTGCGGATGGTCCCGCTGCCGCACCGGCTCACCGGCCTGCTGGAGGCCGAGTCCGGCTTCAACGACGCGCCCGTGGTCATCCTGGTCGTCGCCTTCGCCTCCACCGGCGAGCTGGACTCCTGGTACATGCTGCTCGCCACGATCGCCGCCGAACTGGCGATCGGCGCCGCGGTGGGCCTGGCCGTCGGCAAGCTCGGCGCGTTCGCCGTCAAGCACGTCGCCCTGCCGTCCTCCGGCCTGTACCCGATCGCCGTGGTCGCCCTGACCGTGCTCGCCTACGCCGGCGGCGCGCTGCTGCACGGCTCCGGCTTCCTCGCCGTCTACATCAGCGCGGTGATCCTCGGGAACTCCAAGCTGCCGCACGGCCCGGCCGTCCGCGGCTTCGCCGACGGGCTCGCCTGGATCGGGCAGATCGGGATGTTCGTACTGCTCGGACTGCTCGCCTCGCCCGAGACCATGGGCGACGCGGTGGTCCCCGCGCTGGTGGTCGGCGGGGTGCTGGTCTTCCTCGCCCGGCCGCTGTCCGTGGTACTCACGCTCACCCCGTTCAAGGTGCCCGTCCGCGAGCAGGCACTGCTGAGCTGGGCCGGACTGCGCGGGGCGGTGCCCATCGTCCTCGCCACCATCCCGGTGGTCTCCGGGGCGCACAAGGCCGACGACGTGTTCAACATCGTCTTCATCCTGGTCGTGGTCTTCACCCTGCTCCAGGGCCCGACCCTGCCCTGGATGGCCAAGCGGCTGCGGATCGGCGAGGGCGCCATGGGCCAGGACCTCGACATCGAGTCCGCGCCACTGGAGAAGCTGCACGGGCACCTGCTCTCGGTCACGCTGTCGCCGACCTCCAAGATGTCCGGCGTGGAGGTCAGCGAGCTGCGGCTGCCCAAGGGGGCGGCGGTCACCCTGGTCGTACGGGACGGCAGCTCCTTCGTGCCGGACAAGGCGACGATGCTGCGCGGCGGGGACGAGCTGCTGGTGGTCACCACGGACGAGGTCGGCGAGGCGGCCGAGCGGCGGCTGCGGGCCGTGGACAAGGGCGGCAAGCTGGCGGGGTGGCTGAACGGGCGCTGAGGCGCCGCCGGGGTGGCTCGGGTGACCTGAAAGGCCTGAGGGGCCCGGGTGGCTCGGGTGGCCTGGGTGGTCTGGCGGGATCTACGCGCGTAACTGTATGGTGGTACGACCACGCCGTATGACTACCGTTAGAACACCCCCAGCATCTGCCTGACGCAGAGTTGGCGCGACCGCTCGGCGGCCGCGGTCCGGCCCCGGCCCACCAGGCCCGGCCGGCCCGGTATCTACCCCGGTCGACGCGCGAGAGGACGACTCTCGGCGCCGTCGGGGCCACCCCATGCCCTGCCGCGCTACCAGGCAGCAGGAAGGACCGACCGTGACGGCCCGCCGAACGGTCGAGACCACCGCGGACAGCGCTCCGGACACCGCGGACAGCACCCCGAACAGCGCGACCACCGACGCCGCGACACCGGCCAAGGTCGGGTACGGCGCGCTGCTGCGCACGCCCGGAGCCTGGACCTTCCTGGCCCCCGCCTTCATCGCGCGCATGCCCTACGCGATGCTCAGCATGGGCATCCTGCTCCTGGTCAAGGACACCCACGGCTCCTACGGCACCGCGGGCACCGTCACGGCCATCGCCGCCGTCGCCCAGGCCCTGATCGGCCCGCAGACCGGACGGCTCGCCGACCGGTACGGGCAGGCCGCCGTCCTCGTCCCGACCGTCGTGGTGCACGCGGCCTCGGTCGGCCTGCTGATCGCGCTGGCGCTCGGCCACGCGCCCGCCTGGAGCCTGTTCCTGGCCGCCGTCCCGGCCGGCGCGAGTGTTCCGCAGATCGGCGCGATGGTCCGGGCCCGCTGGATCGCCACCATCGGTGCCGAGGGCGCGTCCGCCTCCGCGTCGGCCAAGGTGAGCACCGCCTTCGCCTTCGAGTCCGTGACGGACGAGTTCACGTTCGTGATCGGCCCGATCCTGGCCGCCAACATCGCCACCTCGGTGAACCCGGCCACCGCCCTGGTCGTCGAGGCCGCGCTGACCTTCGTCGGCGGCCTGGTCTTCGCCGCCCAGCGCCGCACCGCACCCGCCCGGATCACCCCGGAGCCCGGCGTCCGGCGCGCCTCCGCACTGTCCTCCCCCGGCGTCCGGCTGCTGGCCGGGGTGATCCTCGGGGTCGGGGCCGTGTTCGGCGGCATGCAGGTCTCGGTGAACGCCTTCGCCGACTCGGTCGGCCAGCACGACGCGGCCGGCACCGTGTACGGAATCTTCGCCGGCGGCTCGATGGTCGCGGGCGTGCTCTACGGCGTCATCGCCTGGCGGCGGGCCGTCCAGCAGCGGATGGTGGTCAGCTACGCGCTGCTGGTGGCGGGCTGCTCCACGCTGTGGGCGATGCCGAACCTGGTCACGCTCTCGATCGCCGCGCTGGTCTGCGGCCTGGCCATCGCGCCGACCCTGATCAGCGGCTACACCCTCGTCGAGACCCTGGTCGAGGACGGGGCCAAGACCGAGGCCTTCACCTGGCTGACCGGCGCCATCGGCCTGGGCCTGGCGGTCGGCTCGATGGTGGCCGGGCGGCTGATCGACGCCCACGGGCCGTCCGCCGGGTTCCTGGTGCCGCTGGTCGGCGCCGGGCTGGGTGTGATCGCGCTGGTGTCGCTGCGGCACCTGCTGGTGGCCCCGGGCGGGGCGGGCCGCGTGGTGGCCTCCTCGGCCGACCTCGGCGGCGCGGCACAGCTGGTCGGTGCCGCGAAGGGCTGAACGCGCGGTCGTCGGTGACTCGGTACCGGCTCATCTCACACCGGATTCGCTGGACTGATCCAACGGAATACCGCATCATTGACCATCGTTAGCACTCATCAGGCGAGAGTGCCAGGAGGAAGACAAGTGCCCACGTACCAGTACCAGTGCACCGAGTGCGGCAACGGCCTGGAGGCGGTGCAGAAGTTCACCGACGAGGCGCTGACCACGTGCCCCGACTGCCAGGGACGGCTCCGCAAGGTCTTCTCGGCCGTGGGCGTCGTGTTCAAGGGCTCGGGCTTCTACCGGACCGACAGCCGTTCGTCCTCCAGCAGCTCGGTGAGCTCCGGATCGTCCTCCGGCTCGTCGACCGGCTCCTCGACGTCGTCGGGCTCCGGCTCGGCCGGCTCGTCGTCCGGTTCTTCGAGCACGTCGAGCACGTCGAGTTCGTCCAGCTCGTCCAGCAGCCCGGCTCCGGCCGCCGGCTGACCTCGGTCTCACGGGAAGGCCCGTCGGCCCCGCTCCACGCGGGGACGGCGGGCCTTTTCGCGTGTCGCGGCAGGTCTTTCGCGCGCCGGGCGGGCCTTTCCGCGCACCGCCGTCAACTTCCGGAATCGAAACAACTCGTGCGGGTGTACGAAGTTGTCCACAGGGGCGGGTTTGTCCACAGGCTGTGGGAATCGACTTCCGGGGCACGGCGCATCCGCGCAAGGTAGGGGACACCGAGCAAGACCCACCTAATTCCGGAGGTGTCCCGATGACGACCACGACCTTGCCCCTCCCGCTGCCCGCCCCCTCCGTACCGCCCCGGCGGGAGGTGCCGAGCTTCCCGCCGATCCGGCGCGGCTGCGGCGGGTGGCACCGCTGGCGCCGGGCCGTCCGACGGCGGGGCGGGGTGCCCGCGCTGGTGCTGCTCGCGGCGGCCGCGGCATTCGCCTCCGGGCCCGCGCGGGCCGGGCTGCCACCGCCCCCGGGCGGCGGCGTGGGCCGTACGGGTTGTCAATCCGGGCTTCCGGAAGATCACCCGTAACCCGGCGACGACTTCGTCGTTCGAGGCGGCATGAAAGGCTTCAAGGAATTCCTGCTGCGTGGAAATGTCGTCGAACTCGCCGTCGCCGTGGTCATCGGCGCGGCCTTCACCAACATCGTCAACGCCTTCGTCAAAGGCGTGATCAATCCGATCGTCGGCGTGTTCGGGACGAAGGACCTGGCGTCCTACAGTTCCTGCCTCAAGGGGCCCTGCGAGGTGAGCGCCACCGGTGAGGTCACGTCCGGGATCCTCATCCTGTGGGGGTCGGTGCTCAGCGCCCTCCTGCAGTTCCTGATCACCGCCGCCGTCGTCTACTTCGTGCTGATCGTGCCGATGAACCGGATGGCGGCCAAGCGGAAGAGCGCCGCCGAGGTGGCGGCCGAGGCCGAGGCCAAGGAGGTCCAACTGCTGACCGAGATCCGCGACGCGCTGGTCGTGGCGCGCTAGGAAGTCCCTCAGTCGCCGTGGTGCGGCGGGCGCTGGCTCAGGTACCAGTCCAGCCCCCGCCCACCGCCGGCACCCGCCCCGGGGCGATCGCCCCAGCCGGCGTCGGTGTCGTCCCTGGACTGCTGGTCCAGCGGGTCGCGAAAGACCAGGCGGGCCTTGGCGGAGGTGGAGGTGGTGGAGGCGGGAGGGGTGGTGGTGGGTGGGGTGGAGGGGGAGGGTGGGAGGGAGGGGGAGGGAGGGGCGGGGGTGCCCCCCCGCGCCCGGTCCTGGCCCTGTTCGCGCCCCGGTTCCTGCGCCTGCCCTTGTTCCTGCTCGCTCATCTCGTCCACTCCCCTGCTCGCGGTCCGACCTGTCCTTTCAGCGTAGAAGCCTCGCGAGGCTCCCGACGACACGCGCCGGGCCCGGGGGGGGGCGCCCCCCCCCCCCGCCCCCGGGGGGGCGCCCCCCCCCCCGCCCGGCGGCGGCGCCGCAACCCCCCGGGGGGGGGCGCGTCGTTGGGGA
>NZ_JBHYGR010000025.1:56613-59328 GCF_042738155.1 Kitasatospora sp. NPDC059088
CTCGCGCCCGCGCCGCCCCCCCCCCGCCCCCCCCCCCGCCGGGGGGCGCCCCCCCCCCCCCCCGGGGGCCCGGGTGGTCGGCCTCGGCCGCCGGCCGTCAGGCGGCCTCGAAGCCCGCGTGGTCGGCGATCTTCTTGAGCTCGGCCAGGGCGTGCTTCTCGATCTGCCGGATCCGCTCACGGGTGAGGCCGTGCTGCTTGCCCACCTCGGTGAGGGTGCGCTCGCGGCCGTCCTCCATGCCGTAGCGGGAGCGGATGATCGAGGCGGTGCGGTCGTCCAGCCGCCCGATCAGGCCGTCCAGCTCCTCGCGGCGGAGCATCACCATCACGGCGTCCTCGGGGGACGTCGCCCCGGTGTCCTCCACCAGGTCGCCGAACTGGGTCTCGCCCTCGTCGTCGACCGACATGTTGAGGCTGACCGGGTCCCGCGCCCAGTCCAGCACGTCCTTGATCCGGGCCTCGGTGGTGTCCAGCTCGGCCGCGATCTCGGCCGGCTCCGCCTCACGCCCCAGCTCCTTGGACTTCTCCCGCTGCACCCGGCGGATCCGGCCGAGTTCCTCGACCAGGTGCACGGGCAGCCGGATGGTGCGGGACTGGTCGGCGATCGAGCGGGTGATCGCCTGCCGGATCCACCACGTCGCGTAGGTGGAGAACTTGAAGCCCTTGGCGTAGTCGAACTTCTCGACGGCGCGCACCAGACCGGCGTTGCCCTCCTGGATGAGGTCCAGCAGGGGCAGGCCGCTGCGCGGGTAGCGCCGGGCGACGGCCACCACCAGGCGCAGGTTCGAGCGGATGAAGACGTCCTTGGCGCGCTCGGCGTCGGCGGCTATCGTCTCCAGCTCCTCGCGCGTGACGCCGTCGGGGAGCCGGCCGTCGGGGAGTTCGCTCTCCTCCAGCAGGTGCTGGGCGTACACACCGGCCTCGATCCGCAGCGAGAGCTCGACCTCCTCGGCGGCATCGAGCAGGGGCGTCCTGGCGATCTCGTCGAGGTACATACCGACCAGGTCGCGGTCGGCCTCAAGGTTGGTCGGGCGGGCCGCGCGAGTCCGGTCGGCCCTGTCGCGAACGACGGCACGGGTGGCCATGCTTGCTCCCTTTGCTGGTGTTGCCGAGGTCTGCCTGCCTGCCCCCCTGGAGGGCAAGAAGTGCGGGCCCCCAGGGGCTCACACGTAACGATCCAACGAACAGATTCCGGACAACATTCCCAAGTCGTTCAGATTCTTCCTCGTGATGCAGTATCCTGCCGGTTTTCACCCCGGTTCTGGACACTCGGTGACCACCCGGGCACCTCGGGTGCCCGTTCGCGACCGCCCGTGGAACGCCTCTTCACCGACCGCACACGCAACCGTCGCCCATGGGTTGAACAGGCGAACGCTTGTGGACGTTCCCGCGCGCCCCCGGCTTCCGCCCGCGCCCGCCCCCCGGCGCACGCAGGTCCTCCGCACAAAAGATGCCGAATCGCTATCACTCCAGCTCCCGATCGGCACAGCGCACTGGGAAGGTGTCAGGCATGCACCTGACCAACAGCACGAGACCCGTCACCGTGCGTCATCGCCGCCTCCTCCGGGACGCGTCGGTCGCGCTGGGCTGCGCCGCGCTGTTCGGCCTCCTGGCGGCGCTGGTGACGGGCCGCTGGCACCCCCTGCACGAGTTCGACCAGGACTGGATCGGCGGACTGCACTCCTACGCACGCGATCACCGGATCTGGACCGCCGCGGTGCAGACCCTCTCCGACATCGGCGGCCCGGTCACGATGCGTATCCTGCTGGGCTGTGCGGCCGCCTGGCTCCTGCTGATCGGTGCCCGGGTGCTGGCCGGCTGGGTGGCCGCCCAGGCGCTGGTGGGCTGGGCGGCCCAGTGGGCGCTCAAGCTGGCCGTCGGCCGGCAGCGGCCCGCCTTCTCCGACCCGGTGTCGCACGCGGGCGGCCCGGCCTTCCCCTCCGGGCACGCCATGGCCTCGGCGATCACCTGTGCCGTCCTGGTCGGCCTGGTCTGGTACCGGGTCGGCCGACGCGGCCGGACCGCCGCCTGCGCGGTGGCCGCGGTGACGGTGCTGACCATCGGCTGGACCAGGACCGCCCTCGGGGTGCACTGGCCCAGCGACGTACTGGCCGGCTGGCTGGCCGCCGGCGCCGTGCTGGGCGTCGTGACGGCCGTGATCGAACTCTGGCGGCCGGGCGCCCTGGCCCGGGACGTCCGACGGGTCAACTGGCGCACCAGGCCCAGGGTCCAGCGGGTCATCGTGCCGTCCGTCCGCATGCCGCGGGCCGACGAGCCGCTGGAGGAGAGCGAGTTGGACGGTCCGCTCCGCTGACCCGGCCCCGAGGGGGCGGTGCCGGAGGACCGAGGGAGCGGAGGGACGGGAACGCCGCAGGCCCTCCGCCCGGGGTGGGCGGAGGGCCTGCGAACTGCGGTTCTGAATGTGCCCCAGGCAGGATTCGAACCTGCGACACCGGCTTTAGGAGAGCCGTGCTCTATCCCCTGAGCTACTGAGGCGTGGCCGGTCGGTGACCAGGCCGTTCACAGCGTACCGGATCAGGGGTCGGCCGGGGGTGGCGGACCGGGAGGCGGGGGTGCCGGGGTCTGACGGGGGGACAGCGCGGGGGGGGGCCGGGGGGGCGGGGCCCCCCCCCCCCGGGGCGGGCGAGCAAGCGCCCCCGGGCGGGCGGGATTGGCGGGGGGGTGAGGGGGGGGGTGTTGGGCCCCCCCGCCCGCC
>NZ_JBHYGR010000025.1:59336-90119 GCF_042738155.1 Kitasatospora sp. NPDC059088
GCGGGGCGGGGGGGGGGGGGGGGCGGGGGGGGGGGGGGGGGCGCGGCCGGGGGGGCGGGGGGCGGGGGGGGCCCCCCCCCCCCCGGCCGGGACGGTCAGAGCAGGCGCAGCAGGCGGGACTCGATGGACGGCGGGTTCAGGTCGCTCTGGAGGGCCACCCGGACCTCCGTCCGGCTGTCGCCCGCGCCCACGCGCAGCGTGCCGACCTCCTTGCCCGCCTTCTCGTTGTGGCCCAGGGCGGACGGGTCCAGGGTGACGGTGCCGGTGACGCCCGGGAAGCCGGGCACCACGAGGTCGTTGGTGGCGACGACCGAGACCTTGCCGCCGAGGCCGTCGTCCACGCTGGCGACCACGTCGCCCTTCTTCACCACGGTCTGGCCGGTCAGCCCGTTCTGGGCGGCCTGGATCTGCTTGCCGCTGACCTTGAGCACGGTCGGCAGGATGCCGTCACCGGGGTTCGGGCTGGTGGCCTGCTGGCCCAGGGTGACGCCGAGGATCAGCCGCTTCACACCGCCGATCTCCTTGTAGGCGGCCCACATCAGGCAGCCGCCGGCCGGGGTGCTGGAACCGGTCTTGACGCCGATGACGCCGGTCTTCGGGTTGATCAGGTTGTTGGTGTTGGAGATCTTCACGTTGTTGAACGTGGTGTCCGGGGTGGAGACGATCTGCCGGAAGATGTCGTCCTGCATGACCTGCTCGGCCAGCTTGAGCTGGTCCTTCGCGGTGGACTTGGTGTCCGCGTTGTAGCCCGCCGGGTCGGCGTAGGTGGTGTTGGTCATGCCGAACTTGGCCGCGGTGTCGTTCATCTGCTTGACGAACGCGTCCTCGGAGCCGGAGTGGAAGCGGGCGAGCAGCCGGGCCACGTTGTTGGCGGACGGCAGCATCAGCAGTTCCAGCGCCTGGTACTCGGTGAGCTCCTGGTTCTCGACGAGCGTCACCCGGGACTCGTCGGCGTTGCCGGACTCCTGAGCGGCCTGCTTGTCCACCTTGATCTTGGGGCCGCTCTCCCCCTTCTTGAGCGGGAACTTCTGCAGGATCAGGTAGGCGTTCATCACCTTGGTGACGCTGGCGATCGAGGCCGGCGCCTCCTGACCCGAGGTGCCCAGGCTTCCGACGCCGACCACCTCGGCGGCGGACTGGCCCTTGGCCGGCCAGGCGAGGTCCAACTGGTCGCCGGCGAAGCTGAAACTGCCCGCGGTCGTCATCCGCAGCTTCGGGTCCGGCAGCGGGCGCAGCAGCTGGCCCACCACGAGCACGCCGAGCACCACGGCCAGGAAGGCCGTCCAGATGGTGACCCGCTTGAGCGCGCGGCGCAGCGGCGAGACCGGGCGGGCGTTGAGGGTGGCGAGCACCTCCATCGCCTCGGCGGTGTTCTCCGGCGAGGGCTGGGGCTGGGGCTCCGGAGTCGGCCGGGGCTCCGGCCGCGGCGGCACCTGCTGGGAGGGCAGCGGCTCGGGCCGGGGCAGCGGCGGGACGGGCGGCACCGGCCGCCGGTCCGGCTCGGGCAGCGGTGTCGGCGCGGGGGCGGGGGTGGGGGCCGGCTTCGGGGCCGGCCGGGGCAGCGGTTCGGGGGCCGGGTCCGGCTCCGGCAGCGGAGCGGGCTCCGGGGGCTCGGGGACGCTGCCGGCGGCGGGCGGCGCCGCCGGGGCCGCGGGGGTGCGGAGCGGGGCGGGCTTCTCCAGCTTCTCGGACCGGCCCGACTGCCCCGCCCCGCCCGAGCGCTGACCGGGCTGCCCGTTCCCGGTCAGTGCGACGGGCGCGGTGGCGTCGGGGGTCTCGGAGGCCTTGGAGGTCTCGGAAGCCCCAGGGGTCTCGGGCGCGTCGGCCTTCTCCGGCTTCTCGGCCTCCGCCGGCTTCTCGGCCTTCGCCGCCTCATCGGGCCCGTCGGCCTCGTCGGCTTCGTCCGCCGTGCCGGCCTCGTCGGCCTTGCCCACCTTGCCGACCGGCTCCGCCGCCGCGGCGGTCCGGATGGCGAGACGCGGGTCGGCGACGGGCGTCCGCTCGGCGCTCCCCTTCTCACCGTCGGCCTCCGGCGCGTCCTTCTCCTTCTGCGCGCCGCCGCCGGAACCGCCCTCGTCCGCGCGCTTGCGCAGCTCTTCCGGCAGGCGCAGCGCGGTGGTCCGGTTGTCCACCGGCAGCCGCAGGGCGGTGGTGCGGTCGTCCGTCGGCAGCCGCAGCATGGTCGTCCGACTGTCCACATCCCGGACACGGAGCTCCACCGTCGGGCCGCCCTTGGTGCCCGCCTTCGGCCCGTCCACGGAGGAGTCGGCCGAGGTGCCGGCGGCGGTGTCGGCAGCGGTGCCAGCGGCGGGCGAGGCGTCAGCGGACGCGTCGGCGGCGGCCTCGGTCGAGGCGTCGGCCGAGGACCGGACGGCCCCGGCTGACGCCCCGGCAGCCGCCGCACCCTCCCGTTCGCCCTTCCGTTCGCGCTCGCGGTCCCGCTCCCGCTCGCCGTCCCTCAGCACCCTGTCGGGGGACTCGCCCACGTATCCCAGCCTCCTCAACGCCCGGCGGGGCACCGGCAGACCCGATTTCGGGAAGCCGACGCCCCGCCCCGTGTACCTGTACAGTCTCCGCCACCGACGGCCGTCCGGCCGCGCACACCCCGCCCGACCGGGGCTTATTGCCGCCGCACGGCCGCAACGCGGTCTGTTCAAGGGTCAGACGCCGGGCCCGAGGCCGCCGGTTCCGCGCCTTCACCGCAAGGTCACGATTCGGAGGCGTACTCGACAAGCCCGTGTGAGAGGCGTCACCCTGTCTCTCATCCACGCGGGGAGGCTTGGATGGGCAAGAGCCGCAGAACTGTTCCCGAGGAACTCTTGCTGCTCGCTTTGGACCCGACCACGGGTACCACGGCGCAGCCGCAGACCCTCGACCTCGGACTCGCCGGGGCCCAGCTCGTCGAGCTGTCCCTGGCCGGACGGATCGTACCGGAGGGTGACCGGATCGCCGTCGTGCTCGCACGGCCGACCGGTGACCCGACCCTCGACCACGCACTGGAACTGCTGCGCCGACGCGGCAGTCCGGTCCGCGCGGCGCACTGGATCGGCGGGCCCCGGCTGGGGCTGCGGCAGACGTACCTGGCGCACCTGGAGCGCTGCGGCATGGTCACGGCCGTGCCGGGGCAGGTGTGCGGGGTGCTGCCGACGACCCGGTACCAGGCGTCCGACGACTGCACCAACGCCGCGATCAAGCAGCGGCTGGACACCGCGATCCGCACCGGCGTGCCGCCGGACCCGCGGACGGCCGCGCTGGCGGCCCTCGCCCACTCGGTGGGGCTGGGCAAGCACCTGTACCCGGGCAACGAGGGCCGGTCCTCACGGTCGCGGCTGCGCGACCTGATCCGGTACGACCCGTTGGGCGGGATGGTCGCGCATGCCGTGATGGACGTGCAGAACGGTCTGCCGGCGCAGCAGAACCGTTCATCCCAGGGCCCTGGGGCCGGTTCCGGGGCCGCTTCCGGTCGCTCCGGTGCCCGTGCCACGGGCCGGTCCCCGGGCGGGCGGGTCCCCGCGCCGCGGGTCGGGGTGCGCTGACCCGGGCCGCCGGACCCGTACCGGGCGACGACCCGGGCGGCACGTCCGACGACCCTGACGACGCCCCGGACGACGGCACGTCCGACGGCACATCCGGCGGCACGTCCGACGGAAGGTCCGAGGGAACGCCCGGCAGCGCACGGCGCACCGTTCGCGCCCCTCGGCGGCGCTGAACGACCTTTCGCACTTCTCCGCACCACCAGGACGACCGGTTCCACCCGCACCACCGGCACCGCCGGAGGCATCGGGCACACCGGAAGCACGAGAAGCACCAGGAGCACAGAGGGGGGGTCGCCCCGCGACGCAAGTCGCCCGGCGACCGCCCCTCTGCCGTTCCCGCAGGCCCGTGGGGGCCCACCGCAACTACCGGTTCGAGTCGCCGAGCCGCATTACCACCTGGGAGCTTCCGCTGTCTCACAGACGCGCTTTTCCGATGATCTGTTCTACCGCGCTGCTGTGATTCCCCGGCGCCGACCTGGCCCAAGGTGACATGCTGCTCCAAGTCAGGGGGGTTGGTCCCAATGTCCGAAGTGTTCCGAGGGCTGCCGTTCCAACGATCACCAGAGGTTCGGCCGGAGGTCGACGTGTCCGCGAACATCAATCCCACCGTGCGCCGCCGACGCCTCGGCTCCGAGCTGCGCAAACTCCGCGAGGGCCTGGGGATGACGGCGGAGGAGGTGGCCGGCCGCCTGATGGTCTCCCAGTCGAAGATCAGCCGCCTGGAGAACGGCCGCCGCAGCATCAGCCAGCGCGACGTGCGCGACCTCTGCGACGTGTACAACGTGGCCGACGAGCAGATGCGCGGCAGCCTGATGGAGATGGCCAAGGAGTCCCGCCAGCGCGGCTGGTGGCACGACTTCAACGACATGCCGACCCCGTACAGCGTCTACATCGGGCTGGAGGCCGAGGCCTCCTCGATCCGCGCCTACGAGTCCTCCTTCATCCCCGGCCTGTTGCAGACCGAGCAGTACGCGCAGGCGGTGGTCGAGGGCACCCAGCCGGACACCGACGCGATCGCGGTGCAGCGCCGGGTCCAGGTGCGGATGAAGCGCCAGGAGCGCGTCCACGGCGAGAACCAGCTCGGCAGCCTGTGGACCGTCATAGACGAGGCGGCGCTGCGCCGCGAGGTCGGCAGTCGCGAGATCATGGCCCGCCAGCTGCGGCAGATGCTGGAGCTGAGCCTGCGCCCGAACATCACCATCCAGGTGATCCCGTTCTCGCACGGCGCCCACCCCGGTATGACCGGGACATTCTCCCTGCTGGAGTTCCCGGAGTCAGCCGATTCCACGGTTGTCTACTTCGAAGGTGTGACGAGCGATCTCTACCTGGAGAAGGAGACCGATGTGCGCCGCTATACCGGTCTGTACGACTACCTGAGAGCGGCCGCACTCGGTGTCGCGGAGAGCCGGTCGCTGATAGCCGACATCGAAAAGGGATACCACGAATGAGCACCCCCGCCGAGCACGGAACCCGTTGGCGCAAGAGCAGTCACAGCGGAGGCCAGGGCGCCTGCGTGGAGATCGCCGGACCGGCTGCGGGAGCGGTCGCGGTCCGGGACTCCAAGGACCCGGCCGGTCCGCAGCTGCGCTTCTCCACCCAGGCCTGGAACGCCTTCGCGTCCGCTGCGGCGGCGGGGGCCTTCGGCGAGGTCTGAACGGGATCCGTGCTCGGCCCAGTTGCCCGTAGCGCTGTGCGTCGCCCCGAGCGGCGGCGGTCGGCGCTACGGGCAACTGCCGTTCCGGGGGCCGTCCTTCACGAAGGCGCCCTTCACGAAGGCGCCCTGCACCAACGCGCCCTTCACCAAGGCGCCCTACACGAAGGCGCCCTACACGAAGGCGTCGGCCGGAGCGCCGCCGTTCAGTGCGCCACCGGGTAGCGGACCGCCCAGTCGGCCCCCTCCGGGCTCTGCCGGTCGTGCAGTTCGGTGCCGTGCATCAGCTCCAGGGCGAAGTCGTCGGCGAGTTCGAGGATCGCGCCGCGCCCCTCCAGCCCGGCCACCAGGCCCGGCGGCAGCGCGGTGTCGCCGTGCAGCACCCCGAGCAGGTTGCCGCATATCGAACCGGTGGAGTCGCTGTCCCCGGAGTGGTTGACGGCCAGCAGCAGGCCCGAGCGGACGTCGTGGGCGACCAGCGCGCAGTAGACCCCGATGGCCAGCGCCTCCTCGGCGACCCAGCCCTCCCCCAGGGCCTCGACCCGCTCGGCGGACGGCTCGCCGGCCCGGACCGCGTCCAGTGCGGCGCGCAGCGCGGCGGTGGTCTCCTCGTGGGCGTGCCGCTCGGAGAGCAGGGCCAGTGCCAGGTGCACGCCCTCCTCCAGGGTGCCGCCGCGGGCGACGGCCTGGACGATCACCGCGAAGGCGCCCGCCGCGAGGTAGCCGGTGGGGTGGCCGTGGGTGAGCACCGAGCACTCCACCGCGAGTTGGAACACCAGGCCCGGCTCCCAGGTGGTGAGCAGCCCGAAGGGCGCCGCCCGCACCACCGTGCCGCAGCCCTTGGAGTGCGGGTTCTTGGGCCGGTCCAGGGTGCCGAGGCGCTCGCCGTCCGGGCCGGTGAGGCCGGTCAGGCAGCCCTGGCCGGGGGCGCGCTGGGCGTACAGCCACTCCTCGCGGCCGAGCCAGCCGAGGTCGGGGCGGCGCTCGTCCGGGCCCCAGTCGCGCTGGGTGGCGGCCCAGCGCAGGTAGGCCAGGTGCAGGTCGGTGGGCGGGTGCCAGCTGCCGGTGTCGCGCCGGATGTGGGCGCGGATCAGGCCGTCCACGGTGAACAGGCTGAGCTGGGTGTCGTCGGTGACGGCGCCGGTGCGCCCGTAGGCGGGGAGGTAGCCGGTGACGCCCTGCGGGCCGTGCTGGGCCCGGATCTTCTCCAGGTGCTCGAACTCGACGCCGGCGCCGAGCGCGTCACCGATGGCACCGCCGAGCAGGCAGCCGCGCACCCGGCTGCGAAAGTCCTGCTGCTGGGCTCGTGACCACAGTGGCATCACGACGGGGCGCCTTTCGTCGGGGTCGGGGGCCGCGTGCGACACCACGGCCGCCGACGCGCCCTGGCACTGTACTTCGAAGGTTCGAACGGAAGGACGGCGTCCCACGGAGTCCGCCGCCCCTGCCCGGCCCCAGCCCGGCCACTGCCCGGCCCCCGCCGGTACGGTCCCTACCCGCACGGCCCCTGCCCCGCCCGGTCCCCCGACCGTACGGTCCCGCCCGGCCGCCGCCCGTACGGCGGCCGGGGGTCGGGGTTCCCGGCGCCCGGCCTCAGTCCAGGACCGGCAGCAGCTCCGGCAGGTGCCCGTCCGAGGCGAGCGCCGCCGCCCGCCGCTCGGCGGGCACCTCGCCGTAGAGGGTGGTGCGCTGGCGGTGCGGGCGGCCGACGGCCTCGGCGATCGCCTGGAGGTCGCGCACCGACTTGTAGCTGCCGTACGCCGAGCCGGCCATCCGCGAGATGGTCTCCTCCATCAGCGTGCCGCCGAGGTCGTTGGCACCGGAGCGGAGCATCTCGGCCGCGCCCTCGGCGCCCAGCTTGACCCAGCTGGTCTGGATGTTGGGGATGTGCGGGTGCAGCAGCAGCCGGGCCATCGCGACCACGGCGCGGTTGTCCCGGGCGGTCGGGCCGGGGCGGGCGATGCCGGCCAGGTAGACCGGGGCGTTGGTGTGGATGAACGGGAGGGTGACGAACTCGGTGAAGCCGCCACCGCTGTTGGATTCGAGCGAGCGTTGCTGGATCTCGGCGAGCAGCCGCAGGTGCCCGAGCCAGTGCGCGGGGGTGTCCACGTGCCCGTACATCATGGTGGACGAGGAGCGGATGCCCAGCTCGTGCGCGGTGCTGACCACCTCGACCCAGGTCGCGGCCGGCAGCTTGCCCTTGGTGAGCACCCAGCGGACCTCGTCGTCGAGGATCTCGGCGGCGGTGCCGGGGATGGTGTCCAGGCCGGACTCCTTGGCCCGCTGCAGCCAGTCGCGGATCGACAGGCCCGTCCTGGTGGCCCCGTTGACCACCTCCATCGGGGAGAAGGCGTGCACGTGGATGCCGGGGACCCGCTCCTTCACCGCGCGGGCGATGTCGAAGTAGGCGGTGCCGGGCAGGTCCGGGTGGATGCCGCCCTGCATGCACACCTCGGTGGCGCCCACCTCCCAGGCCTGGGCGGCCCGTTCGGCGACCTGTTCCAGGGAGAGGGTGTAGGCGTCGGCGTCGGTGCGGCGCTGGGCGAAGGCGCAGAAGCGGCAGCCGGTGTAGCAGACGTTGGTGAAGTTGATGTTCCGGGTGACGCAGTAGGTGACCTCCTCGCCGACCGCCGCCTTGCGGACGTCGTCGGCGATCCGGCACAGGGCGTCCAGGGCCGGGCCGTCGGCGTGGAAGAGCGCCAGCGCGTGGTCGTCGGTGAGCTTCGTCGGGTCGTCGGCGGCCACCGCCAGCGCCTCGCGCAGGTCCCCGGCGAGGCGCTCGGGCGCGCCCTTGGCCAGCACCTGCTCGCGCAGCACCTCCCAGTCGCCGTACACGTCCTCGAAGTCGGCCCGGCGGTCGCCGGTGCGGCCCTCGGTGTCGACGGCGGTGTGCAGGTCGGTCCGGCCGTACGACTCCGGCAGGTCCTCGGGCTCCTGCCAGGGCCGGCCCAGGACGGCCGCGTCCGGGTCCGCCAGGCCGGTGGCCGGGTCGGCCAGGGCGCGGACGTGCGGCAGCACCCGCGGGTCCAGCCAGGGTTCGCCGCGCAGCACGTACTCGGGGTAGACGGCGAGGCGCTCACGCAGTTCGAAGCCGGCCGCGGCGGAGCGCTCGGCGAGGCGGTCGATCTGCGGCCAGGGGCGCTCGGGGTTGACGTGGTCCGGGGTGAGCGGGGAGACGCCGCCCCAGTCGTCGATGCCCGCGGCGATCAGCCGCTCGTACTCGCCGTCGACCAGGTTCGGCGGCGCCTGGAGGCAGGCGGTCGGGCCGAGCAGGTGCCGGGCGACGGCCACCGTGGCGACCAGTTCGTCCAGTTCGGCGTCGGGCATGCCGCGCATCGCGGTGTCCGGCTTGGCCCGGAAGTTCTGCAGGATCAGTTCCTGGACGCCGTGGTAGGCCCGGGAGACCTTGCGCAGCGCGAACAGCCCCTCGGCGCGCTCCTGGTGGGTCTCGCCGATGCCGATCAGCAGGCCGCTGGTGAAGGGGACGGAGCTGCGGCCCGCGTCCTCCAGCACCCGCAGCCGGACGGCGGGTTCCTTGTCCGGGGAGCCGAAGTGCGGGCCGCCGGGCTCGCTCCACAGCCGGGTGGCGGTGGTCTCCAGCATCATGCCCATCGAGGCGGAGACGGGCTTGAGGCGCTGGAAGTCCGTCCAGCTCAGCACCCCGGGGTTGAGGTGCGGCAGCAGGCCGGTCTCCTCCAGGATCCGGATGGACATGGCCCGGACGTAGGCGATGGTGTCGTCGTAGCCGTGCGCGTCCAGCCACTCGCGGGCCTCGGGCCAGCGGTCCTCGGGCTTGTCGCCGAGGGTGATCAGGGCTTCCTTGCACCCGAGTTCGGCTCCGCGCCGGGCGACCTCCAGCACCTCGTCCGGGGACATGAACATCCCGTGCCCGGCCCGGCGCAGCTTGCCGGGGACGGTGGCGAAGGTGCAGTAGTGGCACTTGTCGCGGCAGAGCCGGGTGAGCGGGATGAACACGCTCTTGGAGTAGGTGATGACGCCGGGACGGCCGGCCGCCTCCAGGCCGGCGTCGCGCACCCGGGCGGCGCTCGCGCACAGGTCGCGCAGGTCCTCGCCTCTGGCCTGGAGCAGGACGGCGGCCTCGGTCGGGTCGAGGGCCACGCCGTCCCGGGCGCGGCGCAGGGCGCGCCGCATGGCGTTCGCGGTCGGAGGGTTGCTTGCGTCCGTTGCGGTTCCGTCCATGGCGCGACCCTACGCCAGGGTGGTACGACGGGATGACCCAACCCTGAGGCCGTCTCAGGGTCGGCGTACCCGCCAGGTTCACCTCGAAGTGCCCCTGCAGGGCGATGACGTGGCGGCGGTACCGGCCTCTAATGGAGGTGCAGGGCCAATCGCACGGGTTCGTAGAGGAGTTGAGGACGCCATGACCAATGGGACGGCGGGGGAAGACCGTTCGGACGGCGGGGTGCCGTACCGCTCACGGCGGCGCACCCTGGTGCGGGTCGGGGTGCCGGTGGCGGTGGTCGCGGCGATCGCCGCCGGGGTCGGGCTGGTGCCGGCGCTGGCCGCCGACTCGCCACCGGACCTGCCGCAGCTGTCCGCCGAGCAGGTGGTGGCCAAGGTGCTCGGCTCGGACGCCCAGACCCTGTCCGGGACGGTCTCCGTCTCCACCGACCTCGGGGTGCCCAGCCAGCTGCTGGGCGCGGCCGCGGGCGGCCTCGGCGCGGCGGCCGGACACGGCGGCGGGAGCGACGGGGGCGGCGCGGGCGCGGACCCGCAGGCCAAGCTGCTCGGCCTGCTCGGCGGGGACCGGACGCTGCGGGTCGCGGTGGACGGCCCGGACCGTCAGCGGGTCGACCTGATGGAGAACATGGCCGGCTACACCCTGGTCCGCAACGGCGACCAGAGCTGGGCCTGGGACAGCTCGACCAACACCGCCCTGCACCTGACCGGGCGTCCGGGCGGGCACGCCGGTCCCGCCGATCACGCCGATCCCGCCGGGAAGCCGAAGGGCCCGCTCACCGGGGTGCCGACCACCCCGCAGGAGGCCGCGAAGCAGTTCCTGACCGGGAGCGCCGGCACCACTTCCGTCACCGTCGACGGAACGGCCGACGTGGCCGGGCAGAAGGCCTACCGGCTGAGCGTCAAGCCGACCCAGGCCGGCTCGACGATCTCCGAGGTGCGGATCTCGGTGGCGGCCGACAACGGGGTGCCGCTCGCGGTGGTGGTGAAGTCCACCGACGGCTCCACCGTGCTGGACGTGCACTTCACCGACGTGTCCTTCGCCAAGCCCGCCGCCAAGACCTTCGACTTCACCGTGCCCAAGGGCGCCAAGGTGACGGAGCAGAAGGCGGACGCGGGGGCCGAGGGCGCGCACGGCTCCCGCGACCAGGGCGCCCAGGGCGCCGCCGGCGGGCAGGGCCAGGCGGGCGAGCGGGCCAAGGGCCACGACGGCGTGAACGTGATCGGCGAGGGCTGGACGGCCGTGGTCTCCACCCAGCTGCCCAGCAGCACCGGGGCGCCCTTCGGCGGCCCGCAGAGCGACGGCAAGCAGGGCGACGGCAAGCAGGGCAAGCACCAGAGCCGGTCGATGAACCCGCAGGCGCTGGTGAAGTCGCTCGGCAAGCCGGTCGGCGGCGGCACCCTGATCAGCACCAAGGTCGTCAACGTCCTGCTCACCGACGACGGCCGGGTCTTCGCCGGTGCGGTGACCCTGCCGGTCCTCCAGCACGCCGCCGGGGTGAACTGACGGATGACCGAGGCTCCCGTAACGGGGGACGTTACGGAGTCGGCCGGGGGTCCGGGCGCCGCGTCGCGCCCGGCCCCCGTTCCTTCCGCTCCCGAGGCCCCCCGTACCGACGACGTGATCAGGACCCGCGGCCTGACCAAGCGCTTCCGCGGCGGCCAACTCGCCGTCGACGGCCTGGACCTGGCCGTGCCGCGCGGCTCCGTGTTCGGCTTCCTCGGCCCCAACGGCTCCGGCAAGACCACCACCATCCGGATGCTGATGGGCCTGATCGCCCCCACCTCCGGCACGGCCACCGTGCTCGGCGAGTCGATGCCGCAGTCCGTCGCCACCGTGCTGCCCCGGGTGGGCGCGCTGATCGAGGGCCCGGCGCTGTACGGCTTCCTCTCCGGCCGGGACAACCTGGTCCGCTTCGACGCCGCCGACCCGACCGCCGACCCGCGCACCCGCCGGCAGCGGGTCGGGACGGCGCTGGAGCGGGTCGGCCTGAGCGCCGCCGCCGGGAAGAAGGCCCGCGCCTACTCGCTCGGCATGAAACAGCGGCTGGGCCTGGCCGCGGCGCTGCTGCAGCCGCGCGAGCTGCTGGTGTTGGACGAGCCGACCAACGGGCTGGACCCGCAGGGCATGCGGGAGATCCGGGCGCTGGTGCGGGAGGTCGCGGCGGAGGGCACCACGGTGTTCCTCTCCTCGCACCTGCTGGACGAGATCGAGCAGGTCTGCACCCACGCGGCCGTGATGTCCCGGGGCCGGCTGGTCGTCCAGGGCACCGTGGCCGAGCTGGCCGCCCGGGCCCAGGGCCGGCTGGTGGTCCGCACCCCCGACGTGGCGCAGGCCGCCGAGGTGCTGGCCGCCCACCAGGTGGGCGCGCTGGTGCCCGGCGAGGGCCGGGTCGACGGCGAGCTGGGCGCGAGCGGCGACGAGGCGCTGCCCAAGCTGTGCGCGGCGCTGGTGGAGGCCGGGGTCCGGGTGCACGGGTTCGGGCTGGAGCGGGGCACGTTGGAGGACGCCTTCGTGGCGCTGACCGGGGAGGGTTTCGATGTCGCGGGCTGAGGCTTCGGCGGGCGGGACGGCGACGGCCGGAGCCGCCACGGGCGGAGCGGCCGCGGGCGGGTCGACGGCGGGCCGGTCGACGGCGGGCGGGACGACGGTGGGCGGGACGGTGCTGGTGGCCGGGCGGCGGCCGCAGACCGCGTCCGGGTTCCTGGCGCTGTTCCGCAACGAACTGCACCTGACCTTCCGCCGGATGCGCACCAAGGTGCTGCTGGGCATCCTGGCGGCGCTGCCGGTCCTGATCGGGGTGATCGTCAAGCTCAACACCGACAGTCCGCACGGCGGTGGCGGCGGCGCGCCGAGCTTCATCGCGCAGACCACCCAGAACGGCCTGTTCCTGGTGTTCACCGCGCTGGCGGTGGCGCTGCCGGTCTTCCTGCCGATGACGGTCGGCGTGGTCGCCGGGGACTCGGTGGCGGGCGAGGCGGCCACCGGGACGCTGCGCTACCTGCTGGTCGCCCCCGCCGGGCGGACCAGGCTGCTGGCCGCCAAGTTCACCGCCGGGCTGGTGTTCTGCCTGGCCGCCACCGCGGCGGTCGCGGTGACGGCGCTGGCCGCCGGCGCCGCCCTGTTCCCGCTCGGCGAGGTCACCCTGATCTCCGGGGACACCATCGGCTTCGGCGACGCCCTGCTGCGGGCGGTGCTGGTGGCCGGGGTGGTCGCCGCCTCGCTGGCCGGGCTGGTGGCGATCGGGCTGTTCGTCTCCACCCTCACCGGCAGCGGCATCGCGGCGATGGCCGCGACCGTCGGGCTGGTGATCACGGTGCAGATCCTGGACGCCTTCCCGCAGCTGGACGCGGTCCGGCCGTTCCTGTTCACCCACTACTGGACGAGCTTCTCGGACCTGCTGCGCGAGCCGATGTACTGGGACGGCGTGTGGAAGGACCTCGGCCTCCAGGCCGCCTACGTCGCCGTGTTCGGCTCGGCGGCCTGGGCCCGGTTCACCAGCCGCGACATCAGCGCCTGACGGGTTCCTTCGCCGCCCCGCACGGTCCGCCCGCACCTGGCGCAGCGCGTCCCAGGTGAGCAGCGCGAGGGCGGCCCACACCAGGGCGAAGCCGGCCCAGCGCGCGGGCGGCATCGACTCGTGGAAGACCGCGACGCCGATCAGGAACTGGAACACCGGCGCCAGGTACTGCAGCAGGCCGAGCACCGTCAGCGGCACCCGGACGGCGGCCGCGCCGAAGAACAGCAGCGGGATCGCGGTGATCACCCCGCTGACCACCAGCAGCGCGGAGTGCCCCCAGCCGTACGAGCCGGCCACCGTGTGCCCGAAGGTGCCGCGCCCGCTGACCTCCAGGTAGACGAGGTAGCCGAGGGCGAAGGGGAACATGAAGGCGCTCTCCGCGGCCAGGCTCTCCAGCCCGCTCAGCCCGACCTGCTTCTTCACCAGGCCGTAGGTGGCGAAGGAGAGCGCCAGGGTGAGCGCGACCCAGGGCAGCTGCCCGTAGGCGGCGGTGAGCACCGCGACGGCGGCGGCGCCGATGCCGACGGCCGTCCACTGCACCGTGCGCAGCCGTTCCTTGAGCACCAGGACGCCGAAGCCGATGGTGACCAGGGGGTTGATGAAGTAGCCGAGGCTGGTCTCCACCACGTGGCCGTTGTTGACGGCCCAGATGTAGACGCCCCAGTTGACGGAGATCACGGTGGCCGCGCCGGCCAGCATGGCGAGCCGACGGGGCTGGCGCAGCAGCGGGCGTATCCAGCTCCAGTGCCGCTGGGCGACCAGCATCAGCACCACCGCGACCAGCGACCAGACCATCCGGTTGGCCAGGATGTCGTCGGCGGCGCCGGGCTCCAGCAGCGGCCAGAACAGGGGGAAGATCCCCCAGATCCCGTAGGCCGCCGTGCCGTACCAGAGGCCTCGGCCGCTGTCCTGCTGGGTCGTCTGTGGCATGGCCGAGTGCCCTCCCGCGCGCGCGAATATCGATGCGACGGTAGCGGGCGGGAGGGCGGACTGTCATCTCCGTTTCCGGATTTTGGTCATGACATTGCTTGCATGCTGGACGGCTCCGGCGTCCGTGCCGGTCGGACTCCGGCGGCGGCGCCGTGTCCGCGCCGGTCAGGGGCCCTTCGGGCGCCCGTGTCAGGCGCCGGTGTCAGGCGCCGGTCGACCGGGCGGCCAGCGCCTCGCGGACGGACTGCGCCAGCGGGGCGGTCGGGCGGCCGATCAGCCGGGCCAGGTCGCCCGGAGTACCGGCCAGCTCGCCGCGCGCGATGCCCGCGTCCACGTCGACCAGCGCCTCGGCGAAGCCCTGCGGCAGGCCCGCGCCGACCAGGACCTCCAGGTGCTCGGCCGGGGTGACGTCGCGGTGCGCGACCGGCTTGCCGGAGGCCTGCGCCAGCTCGGCGGCCAGCTCGGGCAGGCTCCAGGCGGTGTCGCCGCTCAGCTCGTACACCCGGCCCCGGGCGCCCTCGCCCTCGCCGCCACCCGCGCCGTCGCCCAGCAGCACCGCGACCGCCGCGTCGGCGTAGTCCCGGCGCGGGGCGGTGGCCACCCGGCCGTCCCCGGCACTGCCGAGCACCACGCCGCGCTCGACCGTGCCGGCCGCGTCGCCCAGGTAGTTCTCGGTGTACCAGCCGTTGCGCAGGAAGGCGTACGGCAGGCCGGAGGCGAGGACCAGCTCCTCGGTGGCCCGGTGCTCGTCGGCCAGCCGGAAGGTGGCCGCGGCCGGGATGCTGGTGTAGGCGAGCAGGGCGACCCCGGCGGCCCGCGCGGCCTCGACCACGGCCCGGTGCTGCGGGATCCGGCGGCCGACCTCGCTGCCCGAGATCAGCAGCACCCGGTCCCCGGCGGCGAAGGCGCCGGCCAGGCTCTCCGGCCGGTCGTAGTCGACCACCCGGACGTCGACCCCGCGCGCGGCCAGGTCGGCCGCCTTCCCGGCGGAGCGGACGGCGACCGCCACCTCGCCCGCGGGGACCCGGGCCAGCAGGCCCTCGACGACGAGGCGGCCGAGCTGGCCGGTGGCTCCGGTGACGACGTACATGGGGTGCTCCTCTGGATGGTGTCCGACCTCGAATGGCCTCTGGCCTCGACACTCACCCTAGGGCTGGCACTAACCTTTCGAAAGTACGCACTTCGAAGTAGGGTACTGACATGAAGGTAAGCACCCTGCGCATGGTGGGCGGGGCACCGGTCGACGCGGTGCCGCCCCCGGCGAACGTCTTCGACCGGATGTGCCCGTCCCGGGGCGTGCTGGAGCACGTCACCAGCCGCTGGGGCGTGCTCGTCCTCGGCGCGCTGCGCGAGCGCGGCTACCGGTTCAGCGAACTGCGGCGGCAGGTCTCGGGGGTCAGCGAGAAGATGCTCGCCCAGACCCTCCAGACGCTGGAGCGGGACGGCTTCGTGCTGCGCGAGGCGCACGCGGTGATCCCGCCCAGGGTCGACTACAGCCTCACCCCGCTCGGCCGGGAGGCGGCGGAGCTGGTCGCGGCGCTCGCCCACTGGTCGGAGCAGCGGGTGGGCGCCGTGGTCGCGGCGCGCGAGGAGTACGACGGGCGGGCTACCGCTCCCTGATCAGGGCCTCCAGCCCGTCCAGCACCCGGGCCAGGCCGAAGGCGTACGCGTGGTCCGGGT
Organism: Kitasatospora sp. NPDC059088; assembly: GCF_042738155.1. NCBI lineage: Bacteria > Bacillati > Actinomycetota > Actinomycetes > Kitasatosporales > Streptomycetaceae > Kitasatospora > Kitasatospora sp. NPDC059088. Next base: position 74,855 of record NZ_JBHYGR010000025.1, read on the forward strand.
CGTACGCGCCGCCGTGCGCCTCGCCCGCCGCGGCGCCGACCCGGGCGGCCACCGGGTGGCGCTCGGGGTCGAAGACCCGGGCCAGCAGCTCGGCGTTGGCCTGCCACCACTGGGCGTCGGTCATCGCGCTGTCCTGCTGGGCGGCCCGCTCGTCGGCGGCCATCCGGGCGCAGGTCTGGACGAAGCCGAGCAGGTGGGTCAGCGCGGCGTCCAGCTCGACGTCGGGCAGGCCGGTGCCCTCCAGGGCGCGCAGCTCGTACTCGTACTTGGCCATCAGGCCGGGGCCCAGCGGCGGGCGGCTGGTGGAGACGGCGGCGACCCACGGGTGGGCGCGGAACAGCGCCCGGTTGTCGTCCGCGACGGCGGTGGCCCGGGCCCGCCAACCCGCGTCCGCCGGGGCGCTGCGGGGCACGGCGGCGTAGACGGTGTCGAGCATCAGGTCGAGCAGCTCGGCCTTGCCCGGCACGTAGGTGTAGAGGGCCATCGGGGACAGCCCCAGCTCCTGGGCGACCCGGCGCATGGTGACGGCCTCCACGCCCTCGGCGTCGGCCAGGGCGACGGCGGCGGCGGCGATCTCGCCGGTCGACCGGGCCTGCCGGGGGCCGCGGCGGCCCGGCTTCTCCTCGGCGGTGAGCCCCCAGAGCAGGGCGAGGGTGCGCGCCGGGTCTCCGGCGCCGCTGCGGTCGGCGCCGCTGCGGTCGGCGCTGCTGCGGTCGGTGGCCATGCGGAGGATCCTCCCACGGGAGGCGGCGGCTACCGTCTCCCCATGACCAGCACTGAGCCGCTTCCCGGCACGGACACCGCCCAGGTCCTCCGCCCCCGGGTCACCTGTCGGCGCTGCCACCGGCCGCTGCACGACCCGGAGTCGCGGATGCTCCGGCTGGGGCCGGAGTGCCGGGACCCGGCGGAGCGGGTCGCCCGGTTCGAGGTGGACCAGGAGACCCTGCCGGGCGTGTAGGGCGGGGTTCGAGGACGGGCCCTACGGTCGGCCGAAGAGGCGGCGGAGCAGGCCGGGGCGGGCCCGGCCCGGCTCGGCCGGTCGCTGTCGCCGCCGCTGCGGGGGTTCGGGCGCCGCCGGGCCGGGCGCGTCGGCGCCCCCGGGTTCCTCGGCCCCCTTCGCGTCCTCGGCGGCCGCGCTGTCGCCGCCGTCCCGGCCGTCGTCGCCGTCCCGGGCGTCCTGGGCCTCGGCCGCCGCCAGCAGTCGCCGGGCGAGCTCGCGGTCGGACCGCTCCACCCACGGCGCGGCCAGCACCAGGGCGCAGTACGAGCGCAGGATCGTCACCACCCGGCTGCGGCTCGCCCGGGCGCTGTAGTGCAGCCGCTGCCGCAGCAGTGCGGCGACGTCGGCGCGGGCGGCGGGGTGGGTCCAGCCGATCGCGACCAGGGCGAACCCGGCCGCCTCGACCACCCAGTCCTCCGGGCCGAGCAGCAGGTCGCGCAGCACCCGGCGGCGTTCGGAGCCCTCCCAGGGCTGGTCGGTGCGGTGGTGGGCGATGCCGAGGCAGGCGAAGGCCTGGACGGCGCGCACCCACAGCTCGGGCTGGTGGGCGAGCAGCGCGCGGCCGAGGTCGTCCTCGCGCGGCAGCGGCGGGTGGACCAGGACGCCGAGCAGCTCGTCCAGCGGGAGCCCGGCCAGCCGGACGGCGTGGTCGTAGGCGGCAGGGACCGTCGGCCAGACGATCTCGGCGGTGGCGCGCACGAGGTCGGCGCTCGCCGGGGCGGGCGCGGCGACGGCCGGGCGCGGGTCGGTGCCGTCCCAGGCCCAGATCCGGGTGGTGGGCTCGGTCAGCGGCAGCCGGGGGTCGGGCTCGCCGACGGAGCGGTAGGACACCGTGGAGCGCGGCAGGGCGAGGTGCACGGCCAGCACCGAGCTGGGCGGCTCGACGGCGGAGGCGGTGCAGTCGACCTCGGTGTCGCGTCCGGCGCCGGACGAACCGAGCACCTGGTGCAGCACGTTGACGGTCGCCTCGGTGGTGCCGGTGACCATCCCGAGCCAGGACTCCCGGTGGCTGAGCCGCTCCAGCAGGTCCTGGGCGTACGCGTGGTCGGGGTGGTCCCGGTGGTGGTCGGCGAGGGCGAGCAGGTGGACCGCCTCGCCGTCGACGGCGTGCCGCAGGCCGTACAGGGCGGGGCCGGCCTTGGGGTGCCCGGGTTCGGCGGCGAGGACGCGCTCCAGCCAGGGCATGCCCTCGGCGGGTCGGCCGAGGGAGCCGTACAGCTCGGCGACGTCCACGGCGAGGTAGCCGCTGGAGTTGCCCTCGGCCGGTGCGACCCGGGCCAGTTCGGCCTCCCAGACGGCGAGCGCGTGCTCGGGGCGGCCGTCGGCGCGCAGGGCGTTGCCGAGCATCACGGCGGGCAGGTAGTCGGGGGCCAGCCGGTGGGCCCGCTCGGCGAGTTCGACGGCGCGGGTGGTGGCGCCGAAGCGGCGGGTCAGGCCGGAGGCCATCGCCAGCAGCAGCGGGTGGTCGGGGTGGCGGTCCACCACGGCCCGCAGGAAGCGCTCGAAGGGCCTGACCGCGTCGGCGAGTTCGGTGGGCAGCGGGTCCGGCAGCGCTCCGGCGGCGCGGGCCACCGCCTGGGCGACGGCGTCCGGGTCGACCAGGGTGGGCAGGTCCTCGCGGGCGAGCCACGCGGTGTGGGCCCAGGGGCGGGCCGGCTCGTACTGGATCGCCGAGGCGAGCAGGCCGACGGCGGTGTCCCAGTCTCCGGCGGCGGCCTCCACGTGGGCGCGGCAGACGACCGTGCCCAGGTAGACCTCGCCGTCCAGCGGGAACAGCTCGCGGGCCGCGGCCGGGCCGCCGGTGGCGGCGCACAACTCGGCCAGGGCCTCGTGCAGTTCGGGCAGCTGGGGGTCGGCGAGGATGGCGTCGGCGAGGTGCTCGGCGGCGTGGTCGAGGTCGCCGGAGTCGATCGCCAGCCGGGCGACGGCCACCTCGCCCTCGGCCGCCAGCCGTTCGTCGCCGTCGTCGTCGGTGTGCGCCATGCCCTGTCCCCCGGTCGCGGTCGCGCGGTGTTCGCTGGTTCCTCGGTCCTCGTGCGCGGACGAGGTTATCCGGTGCGTATGACTGGCCGATGATCACCCCGCGACGGGCGCGGCGGACAACTGCCCCGCCCGTGACGACCCTTCTGATGCGACCCTTACGAGTGGTTTAGACCTGAGAAGGGCTCAGGTAGGGGTTGGCGGCCAGCACGATGGCTCCGGTGCTTCGAGAGCGAAGCACCTTGCGCGCCCCATCCCTGACGAGCCTGACGAGGAACGATGAAGCTCTCCCGCACCCTCTCCGCACTCGCCGCAGCCGCCGTGCTGAGCACCCTCGCCCTGACCGGACCGGTCGCCACACCTGCCTCCGCGGCGTCCTTCGTGGTCAGCGAGGCCCAGTTCAACAAGATGTTCCCGAACCGGAACTCCTTCTACACGTACAAGGGCCTCACCGACGCCCTGGGCGCCTACCCGAAGTTCGCCACCAGCGGCGACGACGCCACCCGCAAGCGCGAGGCCGCCGCCTTCCTGGCCAACGTCAGCCACGAGACCGGCGGGCTGCGCTACGTCGTCGAGCAGAACACCGCCAACTACAGCCACTACTGCGACACCAGCCAGCCCTACGGCTGTCCGGCCGGGAAGTCCGCCTACTACGGGCGCGGGCCGCTGCAGATCAGCTGGAACTTCAACTACAAGGCCGCGGGCGACGCCCTGGGCATCGACCTGCTGCACGACCCGTACAAGGTCGAGAAGGACCCGGCCGTCGCCTGGAAGACCGGCCTCTGGTTCTGGGACACCCAGAAGGGCGCCGGCACCGTGACCCCGCACGACGCGATCGTCAACAACCGGGGCTTCGGCGAGACCATCCGCAGCATCAACGGCGACCTGGAGTGCAACGGCAAGAACCCGGACGAGCGCAACGACCGGATCAACCTGTTCAAGCAGTTCGTCGGCGTGCTCGGCACCAGCGTCGGCGGCGGCAACATCTCCTGCTGACCCGCGCCGCCCGACGGCCCGACGGGCCCGTCCGTGGAACGGGAAGTCGACCCGGCCGACTTCCCGTTCCGGGCGTCAGCCGATCGAGTGAACGGTGTCAGTGGCGTCTGCTGGACTGCCCCCCAGGCAACGAGACGAGGGGGCGGCCTGGATGGGCGTGCTGACGGACTACTTCCGCGCACCTGACGCGGAGACGGTGGTGCGGGCGTTGGCGGCGGCCGACGGCTCGTTGGCCGCCGTCCGACCGGACTTCGACGTGGTCGAGGCCAAGCGGATCGACCCGGGCGTCGTGCTGGGGCAGCTCGTCGCGGCGATCCTGGCGCAGCCGTGGCGGGTCGACCTGGTGGAGGACACGCCGATCTGGCCGACCGCTCCGCAACCCGGCCCGGACGGGCCCTGGGACGAGGACGACCCGTGGGCGACCGGCCCGTGGGCGTTCGAGCTCGGTGACGCCGCCCGGGACGCGCTCGCCGAGGTCCGCGACGACCGGATACCGGAGGCCGTCCGGCAGTGGGCCGAGGCGGAGGAGTGGGGCGGGGCGGATCCGACGGATCTGCTCCCGCTGGCCGGGGAGCTGATCGCCCTCGCCCGCCGGGCGCGGGCGGCGGGCGAACGGCTGTACTGCTGGGTCTGCCTGTAGCGGGCGCCTCGGCGTGTTCGGCCGGGCTCGGCGGGCTCGGCGGGCTCAGCAGGCTCGGCGGGCTCAGCAGGCTCGACGGGCTCAACAGGCTCGACGGGCTCAGCGGGCTCGACCACGGGTGATCGGGGCGGCTCCGGTCGCGGCGAGGGAGACGTCCCAGAGGCGGGCCGCCGAACCTGGGTCGAGGGCGTACGCGCGGACGCCGCCGTCGTCCATCGAGTCCCCGGGGGCGGCGACGCGGGCGACCTCGCAGTCCTCCAGGTAGAGCCCGCCCCGGCCGCCGAGGAGGGGGGAGGTCGCCGCCCACAGGCCGGTGGCGGCGCCCTGGGAGGGGGACTTGAAGTCCGCCCCGACGACCGCGCCCCGCTCGTCCACCCAGCCGCGCTCGACCTGCTCCCGGAGCGTCAGCTCCCGCTGGAGGCCGGTGATGATCTTGCCGGGGTGCAGCGCGAAGGCCCGGACGCCGTCCGCCCGCCCGAGCACGTCGAGGTGCGCGGCGAACAGCACGTTGGCGGTCTTGGACTGGCCGTACGCGAGCCACTTGTCGTACCCGTCGTGGAAGTGCGGGTCGTGCCAGCGGATGTCGGTCAGGGCGTGCCCGGCCGAGCTGTTGACGACCACCCGGGCCCCGCGCGCCGCGAGCAACGGGTGGAGCGCGCGGGCGAGCGCGAAGTGCCCGAGGTGGTTGGCGGCCAACTGACCCTCCCAGCCCGGCCCGACGCGCCGCTCCGGGGTGGCCATCACCCCGGCGACGGCGAACAGCAGGTCGACGTGCCGGGCGGCCCCGGCGATCAGCTCGGCGGCGGCGCGCACGCTGTCGAGGTCGGTGAGGTCCGCCGGCACGACCTCGCAGCCGTCGAGGTGGCGCAGCGCGTCGCGGGCGTGCTCCGGCCGGCGGGCCGGGACGATCACCCGGGCTCCGGCCGCGCTCAGGGCCCGTACGGTCTCCAGGCCGAGGCCGGAGGCGCCGCCGGTCACGACGGCGGTCCGGCCGGAGAGGTCGAGGCCGGCCGTGACGGCCTCGGCGGTGCTGGTGGCGGAGAAGGGCGAGCCGAGCGGCCGCTGGTCATCGGTGGTCATGGCGAGGACGGTAGGAGCTGGAGTGCGGTCCAGTTCAAGTCCGTCGCCTCCGAACTAGGCTGGGCGGCATGGCGGATGACGGGGGCGGGAGCGGCGACGGGGCCGGGGCCGGGGACGGCGGGGCGGTGCTGGGCATCGGCGAGGTGGCGGAGCGGACCGGGCTCAGCGTGGACGCCCTGCGCTTCTACGAGCGCGAGCGCCTGCTGGTCGAGCCGGTCCGGCGCAGCGCGGGCGGCCGCCGGCGCTACAGCGCCTTCGACGTGGAGTGGCTGCGGATCTGCGTCAAGCTGCGCGAGTCCGGCATGCCGCTCGCCGAGCTGCGGCACTTCGCCGAGCTGGTGCGCCGGGGCCCGGGCAACGAGGCCGAGCGGCTGCGCCTGCTCGACGCCCACCAGCGGCGCGTCGACGAGCGGATCCGGGTGTTGGAGGAGTGCCGCTCGGTGATCGCCTGGAAGACCGCCGTCTACGCCGAGCACCTGGCGCGCGGCGAGGCCACCGGCCTCTGGGACCCGACCGTCCGCCCGGGCCGCCCGCCCGCACCCGGAGCCCCGGGGCCGCTGGGAGCCCCAGAGGCACCGGGAACCCCGGGGCCGCCGGAGGCGCCGGAAGAACCGGCGGAGCCGGAACGCTGGACGGCGGGGGATCCCGCATCGGCCTTCGCACCCGAACGGCAGGACGGTAGGACTGTGGCAACGACGAACGCTCCGATCGAGTGGGCCGGCGACCGGGTGTCGTTCCGGCCCGCCACCCCGGCCGACACCGGCGAGGTGCTGGAGGTGCTGGACGAGGCGGCCGGCTGGCTGGGCGGGCGCGGCATCCGCCAGTGGCCGGACCGCTTCCCGCCCACCTGGGTGGCCGCGGCGATCGAACGCGGCGAGACCTGGCTGGTGGACGTCGGCGACAAGACCGCCGGAACGGTCACCCTGGACTGGGCCGACGAACTGTGGGCGGACGTCGGCGGCACGGCCGGCTACGTGCACCGGCTCGCCGTCCGCCGGTCGGCCCGCGGCCTGGGCGGGGTGATCCTCGCCTGGGCCGAGGACCGCGCCCGCGAACGCGGCGCGGCCGCGCTGCGCCTGGACTGCGTCTCCCACAACCGCTCACTGCGCGACTACTACGAGCGCCGCGGCTTCACCCACCGCGGCGACGCCCGGTGGCTCGGCCTGCCGGGGCAGCGGCGGGAGGACGTCCCGGTCCTGTGGATGAGCCGCTACGAGCGGGCGCTCGCCGACCCCCGGACCTGAATATTTCAGAACGAGAAATATTCAGGTCCAGGAGCACGTTCCCCCGGGTATCGACGCGGGACAGCCCTGCGCGACGAAAGGAGTGCGGCGCCGTGCGCGTGGAGATCTGGAGCGACATCAACTGCCCGTGGTGCTACATCGGCAAGGCCCGGTTCGAACGGGCCCTGGCGGCGTTCCCGCACCGCGAGGAGGTGGAGGTCGTCCACCGCTCCTTCGAGCTGGACCCCGACGCGCCGAGCGCGGCCCGCCCGCTCATCCCGCTGCTCGCCGCCAAGTACGGGCTGAGCCTGGAGCAGGCCGAGGCCGCCGAGGCCCGGATCGCCGAGAACGCGCGCGGCGAGGGCCTGCCGTACCTGGACGAGGGCCGGGACGCCGCGAACTCCTTCGACATGCACCGGCTGCTGCACTTCGCCGCCGAGCACGGCCGGCAGGCCGAGCTGCTGGACGCGCTGTACCGGGCCAACTTCGCCGAGGAGCGCTCCGCCTTCGACCCCGGGCGGCTGGTCGAGCTGGCCGTCGGGGCCGGGCTGGACGGCGGGGCGGCGGCCGCGGTGCTGGCCGACCCGGAGGCCTACGCCGAGGCGGTGCGCGAGGACGAGGCGACGGCGAGCGCCATGGGGGCCACGGGCGTGCCGTTCTTCGTCCTCGACCGGCGGCTCGGGGTGTCCGGCGCCCAGCCCGCCGAGACCTTCACCATGGCGCTGGAGCAGGCCTGGGAGAGCCGGGTGCCGGCTCCGCTGGTCCAGGTCGGCGCGTCCGGCGACGCCGAGGCCTGCGGGCCGGACGGTTGCGAGCTGCCCCCGCGTTGATCCTCGGCCCTTGGTCCTCAGCTGCTGCTCCTCGGCCCTTGATCCTCAGCCCTTCCCGATGGTCTGGGTGAACCAGGTGAACACCGACGGCACCAGCGGCTGCCAGGTGGAGGTCAGGTGCGGGCCGTTGACCTCCACCGGGGTGACGGTGGTCGGCGCCTTGGCGTTCTTCTGGAGCGCCAGGGCGTCCTCGAAGCCGTCGCCCTTCTTGCCCGTCACGTAGAGGGCGACGTCGGGCGGCGTCTGCGCGTGCTGGAGCATGGAGACCGGGTTGGAGACCTCGCGCAGGTGCCCGTCCTTGGCGGTCAGCGAGGCGGGCTCCCCCATCGGGTCGTTGTAGCCGGACATGCTGACGGCCGCGTGGAAGCGGTTCGGGTGCCCCAGGGCGAGCCGGACGGCGCAGTGCGCGCCCGCCGAGTAGCCGGCCACCCCCCAGTGCTCGGGGCCGGGCTCGGCGCGGAAGTTGTCCAGCACCATCTGCGGCACGTCACGCGCGAACCAGGTCTCGGCGTTGACCTTGCCCGGCACGTCCGCGCAGCCGGTGTCGACGTGGCTGCCGAGCAGCACGACGCGCGGCGAGACCAGGATGAACGGCGCGACCTGCCCGGACTTCATCAGCGGCCCCAGCTGCTTGGAGGCGGTCATGGTGCCGAACCAGGCGCTGGACGAGCCGGGGAAGCCCGCGAGCAGCTCGACCACCGGGAACTTCTTGTCCTTGTAGGCCGGGTCGTCGTACTGCGGCGGCGTCCAGACCAGCACCTCACCGTCCACCCCGGACACCCGGCCCTTGAGCTGGGTCGTCTTCACGTCCTTCGGCACGGCGTTGTCGTCCACCGGCCCGAACTGCTGCACCACCTTGGGCTGGTCGGGCGCGTTCGCGGCCGCCGTGGCGTCCGCCGGGGGCGGCACGGGCACGGCGCGCACGTGGTTGCCGGTGCCGAGCAGGTCGTCCCAGCTGCCGTACAGCTGGTTGTCGTTGTTCACCAGCACGAACACCAGCGTCACCGCCGTGATCTGGGCGAAGGCCACCATCAGCAGCCGCGACCCGAACCGCAGGGCCTGCGGGCCGCGCACCCGGTTCCACAGGTACATCAGCAGGCCCACGGAGAGCGGGAGGAGGAGCAGCGCGAGGACGAAGAACGGAGTGCCGGTGAGCTTCACACCTGCTGAAACGGGTGGAAACGGGTGTTCGGTTGCAGCTGGGGCGGCAGGGAATTCACGCACCGGACGTCGGCGGGGCCGACTTCCCGTTCCGGGAGCTTCCGGGGAATCGATCAGTCGTAGAAGAACTGGCGGAGGTCCTCGGCCGAGCCCGGCCCGAAGAGGAAGGCCTCCGCCCGCGCCGCGAGGACCGCCGGCGGCGGGCCGTCCTCCTTGAGCCGGATCAGCCAGAGCTCGCCCAGCTCCCCCACGGCGTAGAGGGCGGAGAGCAGTTCGGCCATGCCCGCGGGCCGGGGCGGGTCCACCCCGACGACGGACGTCAGCTCCCAGCCCCCGGCCTTCGCGGCGAGCCGGACGGCCGAGCCCCACACGGCCATGCGGGCCAGCCGGCCGCGCCAGGGCAGTTCACCGGACGGCACCGGGCCGCCGACGGTCACGGCGGCGATGTCGTCCACGACCTCCCGCTCGAAGTCGGTGCGGATCCAGTGGCCTTCTTGGGAGTCCTCGATGGCGGCGTGCCACCACTCCCAGGCGCCGCGCAGGCGGCTCGCAACCTCGTCCATGCGACTCAGAGTTCCACACCGGCGATGCGCTGGGCGGCAGAGAGGAGGCGGTAGAGGTTCAGGTCAGACCTCCCCGGACTCCTCTTCGTCGGGTCTTGCAACGTTGAGTGCGGTGATCACGCCCAGGGCGACGGTGGCCAGCGCCAGGGCGAGGAGGACGGCGAAGGCGGCGGCGATCAGGAACCGCACGGGCGCTCGCGGTCGGCGTCGAGGAGCAGGGTGAGCAGGTTGAGGAGAGTCGACGCCGGGGCCGTGTTGAAGCGGACGAGGACGCGGCCGTCGAGGGTCTTGTCGGTGGTCGCGGACGGGAAGACCAGACCGAACTTGCGGCCGCGCTCGTGGAGTTCGGCCAGGAGCGTACGGATGTGCTCGTCGCTGTAGGCCCGGATCCGGGGATCGGTGGGCTGCATGGGGCGACGGTGGTTCATGCCAGGGGCTCCAGTTCGAACCAGACGACCTTGCCGTGCTTGCGGGAATCGGCGCCGAACCGGTGGGTGAGCGCGCGAACCAGGTGGAGCCCCCGCCCGGAAAGGGCGAGCGGGTCGGCGGGGAGGTCGGGCGGCGGCGGGAGCAGGGGGCTGTCGTCGCACACCTGCACCCGGAGGCGGCGGGGCGAGAGGGAGAAGGTGCAGAGCGGCGCGGGGCTGCCCGCGTGCTCCCAGGCGTTGACGAAGAGCTCGTGGAAGGCGAGTTCGGCGTCCGAGATGCGGGAGGGCGGCCACCCGGCGCTGGAGAGGAGGGAGGAGAGCTCGCTGCGGGCGGCGGAGCAGTCGGGGGGAACGAAGGCACACATGAGTAACCCCTGGGGAGAGGAGGGGAGTCACTGACGTTCCGTCATGTGACCGGTGCAACACTGAGAGTAGGGGAGCTGTTGCCATCTCTGCAATCAAACAAGCAACGCTGCATATGCTGCGGTGAGATCGCGGTGGCGAGCAGCTCGACCCATGCGGAAAACTGCACCGACGAGGAGGGGCCGGTAGTGGCATACAAGGGACCGATCAGCCAGCGGCAACGACGCTTCGGCGAGGAGTTGCAGCGCCTGCGTACGGCAGCAGGGTTGTCCGCGCCGGAGGCGGGCGCGCTTGTAGGGATGAAGGGCCCGGCGGTGAGCCACACCGAGGCCGGTCGGATCACGCTCAACTCCGAACGTCTCAAGATCTGGCTCGACGCGTACGGATGTGCGGACTCGACCTACCGTGCGAAGCTCGCGGAGATGGGCCGGAGCACAGGGAAGGGCTGGTGGACCGACTTCGCGGACCGCGTGCCAACCCTGCTACTCGACCTGGCCGAGACGGAACACAGCGCCGCCAGGCTCGACAACTTCGAGACGTTCTTCATCCCTGGGCTTCTCCAGGTATCCGCCTACATCGAGGCGATCTACAAGGATGCCAGCCAGCAGCGCGAGTTGGACGTCGCGGCGGAAATCGACTTCAGGAGGCAGCGGCAGCATATTCTCGCAGACTTGCCACTGCGCCAGTTTCGATTTGTCATCCACGAGACAGCGTTGCGAATGCGATTCCCGGGCGATGCGGCCATGCGGGAACAGCTCGTTCATCTGCTGGAGATTTCAGAGCTTCCGAACGTCAGCATTCAGGTCCTGCCCTTCACTGCCACACAGAAGCCGCCCTACACCAGCCAATTTGTGCTCGTGGATCCCGGATCGTCGGACCTCTCCACTGTCGTCGTGGATCACCCAAGCCACACCGAGTATCTTGGCGACCAGCATTCGATCGAGACCTACCGGAGGACCTTCAACCAGCTGAGTGAGCTGGCTCTACCTCCAGTCGACCAGTCGCTCAACACGCTTTCCTCGCGCGACTCGTGGGGACTCATTCGACATCTTCTCTACTTGCTGCAAAGTTGAAAGGCTTCCGATGTCCGAACTCCGTTGGCAAAAGTCATCGTTCAGCGGCTCGAACGAAGGCGGCAGCTGCGTTGAACTCGCAGCCGGAGCTGAGGACGTCCGCCACCTTCGCGAGTCTGACGAGCCCTTCTCCATCCTGACCACCTCGGCCGCCGCGCTCCGGGCCTTCCTCCTCGGGGCCAAGGCCGGCGAGTTCGACCACCTCGCCTGAACCACCGCCCGCCCCCGCCCGCTCGTTGGCCCCCAACGAGCGGGCGGGGTTCGTACCAGCGGTTCTTGCGCTCATCGACTGCCCGGGGCGATAGTCGTGCAACTGAGTGCGACCGGCCCGATACAGGGAGAGGTCATGAGGCTGCGTTTCCTGGGGATCATCCCGAACACCCCCGTCGACGACTCGCCGACGATCTGGCTGGACGAGGACAGCGGCGACCTGCTGATCCAGTCCTACAAGGCCACGGCGGAAGAAGTGAAGGCGTGCCAGGAGATCGGATCGATCCCCGGCCACGGCACGGGCGTCCCTGATCACGAGACGATCGTCCGGCTCCCCGCCGTGATGCGGCAGTTCATTCCGCGACTGGAGGACGGAACCGGTGAAGTACCCCGTACGTGAGGGCTTGGCCAAGGCGCAGCGCTCCGCCGTGCATCTGGAGATGCGCGACAGCTACACGCCCGACGACCCGGAGTTCGCCCGCTGGCGCGCCGGCCACCGGTACGACAGCGATCCCTCCAAGCTGCCCGGCTGGTGGGGCTCCTGGGCCGACCTCGCGGCCGAGACGACCGGGCGGGGCGTGGTCATGCGGCGGGCCCGCATCGTCTCGGAGCCGGTGACGGACTACATCCGGTACGAGCATGACCTCACGTTCGCCAACATCGCCGCGGGCGAACTGGTCCGCTGGCTGCCCCGGCGGAGGGCTGCCGACATCGCGCTGCCGGGAACAGACCTCTGGATGTTCGACGGATCAGCCGTGCTGTTCACGTACTTCTCCGGCGCCGGTGAGGTCGTCGACCGGGAGTGGCGGACGGACCGGGCCACCGTTCAACTGGTCGGCTCCGCCTTCGAGACCGTCTGGGAACGGGCCACGCCGCACGAGGACTACGAGCTGACCTGACCTGACCCCCATGCCCGATTCCGGATCGTCTCACGTCCAAGCCGCCCGCAAGGTCCTCGCGGATCGCCTTCGGGAGATGCGCCAGGACGCCGGGCTGGACGGCAAGCAGCTTGCGGCGCTGTGCGGTTGGCATCCGTCCAAGGTGTCCCGGATCTCCAGTGCCAGAACCTCGCCGTCCGCTGACGACCTGCGCGCGTGGTGCCGCGCCTGCGGCAGGGAGGACGAGGCGGCGGACCTGGTGGCCTCGCTGCGGACCGTCGAAGGCATGTGGGTGGAGTGGCGCCGCATGGAGCGGGCGGGCCTGCGGAGGGCACAGGAGGCCGTTCTGCCGCTCTTCGAGCGAACGCACCGGTTCCGGGCCTATTCGTCATGGCTCGTTCCCGGGCTCCTCCAGACGCGCCGGTACACCGAGGACGTGTTGCGCGCCGTCCAGCTCAGGCGGGTCCCGGTCGACGACGTGGCCGCTGCCGTGGCGGTCCGGATGGAACGGCAACAGGTGCTCCGCGAGGGACAGCGTCGCTTCGCCTTCCTCATCGAGGAGTCCGTGCTGCGCAACGGGCTCGGTGACGCCGACACCCAGGCGGAGCAGCTTGAGCAGCTGATGGCAGCGAGCACTCTGCCGAATGTCAGCGTGGGAATCGTCCCCACCCGGATGCACCGCACGAGGATGCCCGTGGAAGGGTTCTGGATCTTCGACGCGACCCAGGTGAACGTGGAGCTGGTCTCCGGGCACCTCACGCTGACCCAGCCCGGCGAAGTGACCATGTACGCCGACACGTTCACCGCACTGGCGGGCATGGCGGTCCACGGTTCGAAGGCTCGTGCGCTGATCACGGCCGCGATTGCTGCAATCGGGTGACGTCGTGCAATCCCGCAGAATCCCGTGGATCCCAACTCGCCCGCCCTCCTAGCGTATTGCCATCGATTCCAGCACCTCCGAGGGAGTGGCCGACATGGGCAAGCACGGCGATGGCAAGGGCGGCGGGTCCGGGGACAAGAAGCAGTCCCCGAAGGAGTCGGACGGCCAGTGGACCAAGCCCGTCACCGACCCGCCTAAGAAGTGAGCCCGAACCGATGGACGAGTACGCGCAGTTGCTCGCCGGTCTCGCGGAGGCCGGCGAGCTGGACGAGGAGTGGCGGGGCGCCTTCGAGCACGCCCCGCGCTCTGCCTTCGTGCCCGACCGCATCTGGGTCGAGGACGGCGATGCCTCCAACGGATACCGCCTGGTCGACAAGGGCGCCGATCCGGTCGGGTGGTGGACCGAGGTCAACTCCGGCCGGCAGGTCGTCACCCAGCTCGACGACGGACGGGCGGACGGACCCGGTGTCGCCACGTCGTCGGGATCCATGCCGCGCCTGGTCGCGTCCATGCTCCATCACCTGGACGTAGCGGACGGAGACACGGTGCTCGACGTCGGCACCGGCACCGGTTGGACCAGCGCCCTGCTGTGCCACCGGCTCGGCGACCGGGCCGTCACGACGGTCGAGGTCGACCCGGTGGTGGCCGCCACCGCCGGGAAGCACCTGGCGGCATTCGGGTTGAAGCCCTGCCAGGTCGTCGGCGACGGTCTGCTCGGCCACCCCGCCGGTGGCCCCTTCGACCGGATCCACTCGACGGCGGCCGTTCAGCGGGTGCCGCTCGCGTGGATCGAGCAGACCCGCCCCGGCGGGGTCGTCGTGACCCCCTGGGGCACCCCGTACGCCAACGCCGGGCTGCTGCGGCTGGAAGTCGGCGAGCGGGGGCGGGACTCGCACGGGCGATTCGTGGGCGACGTGTCGTTCATGTGGATGCGGGCCCAGCGACCCCACACGGTCACGAGCCCGGACCTGCCTCCGGCCCGCCGGGGCCCGTCCCCCATGGACCCCGACCTGGCCGAGGAGAACGTCCACGCGGCGTTCGCCGTCGGGCTGCGGGTGCCGGGCGTCCGGACCCTGCACACCTGGCAGGCGGCCGACCCGGTCGGCACCCACCGCTTCCGGCTCTCGGACGAATCAGGGTCCTGGGCGACCGTGCGTTTCAACGACTGGCACGGAGCCGACGCCGTCCACCAGAGCGGGCCCCGCCGACTGTGGGACGAAGTGGTGGCCGCCCGCCGCGCCTGGCTGGCGGACGGCAGACCGGAACTGACCCGCTTCGGCCTGACCGTCACGGCCCGCGGTGACCAGCACGTGTGGCTGGACAACCCCGGCAGCACCCTGCGCTGACCCCGGGCCGCAGCCCGACTGGACGCCTCGACCAGCGCACCGCCCGCCCGTCGGAGTCCGACGGGCGGGCGCGTTGATCGCTTACCTGCCGCCGTGCGCCATGATCCTCTTCTACACGGCGCCCCCGGGGGATCACGGGGCGCGAAGGACAAGGGCGGCCTCGCGATCTCCTTCACCAGCCCGCCCACCCACAGCCTGGCGTGGGTGCGGCTGCGCAGCTCCGACCTGTACTGAGACCGCTGACCCAGAGCGGGCGGCGGCCTGGGTTCGTCACTCACACGGGCGACACCGTGCGTGCGGGGCACTGCGGCGGGTAGGCCGGGGCCGTCCAGCCGCTTCGTGGGAAGGCACCTCCGTGCGCCGTATCGCCACTCTCGTCCTCAGTGTGTGCGCCCTGCTCGGGGCGCTGGCCGTGCCCGCCGCCGCTGCCGCCGCGTCGCCCCGGGACGGGGGGACGGGCTTCTGCACCCAGTGGCAGATCCTGACGGGCACCTGCCCGTACCTGAACGGCTAGGTTCTGTCCGGCGGATCATGGTCGGAGCCAGAGGCGGATCGCTGCGACGGTGACCGTGCCATGGAAGACGTAGGCCCGCTTGTCGTAGCGGGTTGCGACG
>NZ_JBHYGR010000026.1:0-845 GCF_042738155.1 Kitasatospora sp. NPDC059088
GCCGCCCCGGCGGCCCCCCCCCGCGGGGGGGGGGCCCCCTCCGGGACAGGTCGAAATGGCTGTGGCCGCACGGCAAACTGGCCCGGATACCGGGCCCGGAGGCCACCGAGCTACCCGAAGGGGTGGTCCCGCCCTGGTACGGGTTGACGCTCATCTACCGGCCGGACGAGCTCGGCGGGCTACCGAGCGCGCACACGCCCAGACGATCAAGCTCCCGGCCTGGCATCGTGAGCAGGATCTGCGTCTGGCCGAACACTACGTCCGCGCGGCCATCAAGATCAGCGACCATCACAAGGAGCTGCTGTGACCGTCACCTCCCCCGAGTTCGCCGCCAGCCTGGCGGCCGAGGCCGAAACCGCCGGAATCACCGGCTTCGTCGCCGCCGCCATGATCAACCACGACGGCCGCATCCTGCTCGTGCGCCGCAACCCCGACGACTACATGGGCGGCCTGTGGGAGATCCCCTCCGGAACGGTCGAGGCCGGGGAGACCATCCTGGACGCCCTCCATCGGGAGACCGCCGAGGAGACCGGCCTCACCATCGACCAGGTCACCGGCTACATCGGGCACTTCGACTACAAGAACAGCCGAGGCGGCACCACCCGCCAGTTCAACTTCACCGTCACCGTGCAGAAGACCGAACCGGTTGTCCTCACCGAGCACGACGCCCACCAATGGGCCCTCCCCAGTGACCTGCCTGAGGTGAGCGACGCGGTTCGCGAGCTGATCACACGCTGAGGCGTACGAGGGTGGCGGGGGCCCCCGCGGGGCCCCCCGGGCCCCCCCCACCGGGGGGCGGGGCACGGGGGGGGGGGGGGGGGGGATGGGGGGGTGGGGGCGTGGGG
>NZ_JBHYGR010000026.1:855-29713 GCF_042738155.1 Kitasatospora sp. NPDC059088
GGGGGGCGCGGTTTGTGGCGCGTCTTGGTCGCCGGGGGGTGGGGGGGGGGGGGGGGCGCCCCCCCCGCGCCCCCCCCCCCCCCCCCCCACTCCGCGGTCGAGACGACCTGCTGCGGCTCGGGAAGTACTGCCGATGCGCTGCTGAGCTCCTGCCCGGCCTGGTCCAACTCCAGCGACAGCTCTACGGTGATCTTCGTATCGCTCACGGCGAGCCCGATGACGAATGCGGGGCCGTCCTCCCGACCGGGCGGAGCGCCAACGGCCCGACGCCGTCCACCTCGGTCACGCAACGAGCACAATGTCCAGGTATGCCTGCACCGGCTCGAAGAGCCCGTACGGCACGTACTCGGGGATCTCAGCGCGGGCCACCCACGCAAGGGCGTCCAGTTCGTCCGTGTCCACCACCTCGGCGATGCCGCCGACGACCTCGCAGGCCGTGTACGACATCAGCCGGCCGGTCTTCGGGTGCACCCGCTCGCCCAGGAGCTTGACGGCGGCCACACCCAGTCCGGTCTCCTCTGCGGTCTCGCGGACGGCCGCCTCCTCGGGCGACTCACCGGCCTCGATCTCACCGGCCGGGAACTGCCAGGAGAGCTGGCCCTCACTGACCCGCCGACGCACCATCAGCACACGGCCTCCGCGGACCACGATCGCGGCGGCAATTCCCGGGCGTTCCTCCGCAGTTCGCTGTCTCACGTCTGCTCCTCCAGGGCGGCCAGGATGGGGGAAATCGTATCGGCGTCGAAGAAGCGGGCCATCGAGTTTCGAGGAACCCACATCACGTCGACGTTCTCGACAGCGTCGCCGCCGGTTGGCTGACCAGCAAGGTACTCACGCAGGAACCACTCGTTGGACACTCACCCCACTTTGGCCGCCTACTGCAGACCCAGGCCCTTTCGGCAACCTGGAGTGTCTTCATTGGGCAAGCCACGTGTCGGGTTTGAAGGTGTCGGATCCCCAAGCTCGCGGCACGATCTGGTGTTACAGAGACGCGAGTTCGGCAGCTCGCTGAGCGAGTTCCGGGGCGCCGGGAATTCCGCGCCTGCTGTAGACGGCCATGGTTGAGCGCACCGTTTTCAGCTCCTTCTGGTTTCGGTCGGATGCCACGCCGTCCATGAGGTCCAGGCACTGATTCCAGAGGACGACGGCTTCCTCATGACGGTGTTGGGCGGCGACAGACTTGGCGAGGTTCGCGATGGTCAGACCGCGAACCCGCTGGTACGTCGCCGGAACGCGGTCCTCAAGTGCCCTGCGGTAGTGCCGTTCAGCGGCTCGGTGGTCCTTCATCTCGGTCAGGGTCTTGCCCGTGTGCGATGCCACGGTGGCCGCGACCGGGCCGGAGGCGGCCGCGTAGGATGGCACGCCGTCGTCGGCGGCGAGCATGGCGTCCTCGGCGGCCAAGAGTGCCCCAGCGGCATTCTTGCTCTGGCCGCTTGCTCCGTAGGCCCGGGCGGACGTCACCAGCAGCAGCGCCTCCGTCTTTCGGTCGACTTTCCCCTGGGCCCGTGAGAGCGCGGCTTCGGCCAGCTCGACGCAGTGCGTGGTCTGGTTCAGGTCGAGGGCCTGATGGGTCAGGGCTCGCATCATCCAGGCTCCATGGCCTGCGGGATCACACTCGCAGGCAAGCTGGTAGGCGAGGAGATAGAACCGCTGGGAGGCGCCCTCGCGGCCCAGATCGTGGCACTTCCATCCGACCAGCGTGGCGAGCTCGGCTGCCGCGCCGTACGCGCTCCGCCGGACCTCCTCGGACGGGAACGTGGCCTGGAGCATCGGCACCACGGCATCCGCCAGGTAGGCCGACACGGTGGACAGCCCGTGGCCGCCGCCCAGTCTCTCGTCGGCGGTCCGGAACATCTCGATGAGCTGCCGGACGGTGGAAACCTCTTCGGCTCCGGCCCTACGGCTGCTCTTCGCGGTTCGCAGGGTGGCGGCGACGGCCTGGTGGTCGTAGGTGAGCGGGAGCCCGACGGTGGCGGTGGCGAAGGCCAGGGCGAGGAGATCACGGCGGTGGAACATGACAAGTCTCCCGAGGTCGACAGCAGTTGCCAGAAGGTCAGGGGGCATGGCCTCCCCGATGGCCGGGAAGCCTAGACCGATCTCGGCGGTCGTCACCTGGCGCTTCGCCACTCTGGTCAGGGCCTCGGCGAGGTAGGCCGCAGTATTGCCGGTCGGGGTGCCGCCCCTAACCCAGGAGAGCACGGCCGACCGCGAGGTGTGCAGGGTCTCACCGGCCTCCGCCGCGACGCTGCGGACCACCTTGGCCAGGACTTCGTACGTACACCCGGCTTCCGCCATGACGGACGCCAATTGTTCGTTCGGCTGCTTATGCCCGGTCAACTCGCACCCCCAGAGCTGATCTTGAACAGATTGAACAGGCTGAGCGGGCCATCACCGTACCGCCCGAATGTGGCCGACTGTTCACTGAATGTAACAAACCCGCACCTCAGAGGAGGTTGATGCCTCATGGCCGACGAGTACCGCGACCCGCGCCTTCATGAGCTGTCCGGGGCCAGCGTTCTGGTCACCGGAGGCGGTGGCCTGGTCGGCAGCCGCATCGTCGCTCAGCTCGCCGCCTGCGGCGCCACGCCGATCGTCCTGGACCGGTTCGACGCCTACCCGCACCCGGTGCGGGACCTGTTCCAGGTGGACCGCCACAGCGCCCAGGTCCTGCTCGGCGACGTTCGCGAGCGGGCCACCGTGAAGTGGCTCACCGGCCGTGCGGACTACGTGATCCACGC
This sequence comes from Kitasatospora sp. NPDC059088, assembly GCF_042738155.1. Taxonomy (NCBI): domain Bacteria; kingdom Bacillati; phylum Actinomycetota; class Actinomycetes; order Kitasatosporales; family Streptomycetaceae; genus Kitasatospora; species Kitasatospora sp. NPDC059088. Next base: position 3,594 of record NZ_JBHYGR010000026.1, read on the forward strand.
CGCCGCGTACGCCGATGTCGCCGCCTGCACCCGCCGACCCGACATCGCCTTCGCCGCGAACGTGCACGGCACCCAGACCGTCCTGGACGCCGTGGCGGCCTCGACGGTGAAGCGGCTGGTCTTCGTCTCCTCCGCCTCTGTCTACGGCAACGGCACCCCCGCCGAGGACGGCGCGGCGCGGTTCACCGAGAACCAGCCGCTGACCCCGATCTCTGTGTACGCCAACACCAAGCTGTGGGGCGAGCACCAGGTGCGCCTGATGCTCGGAGGCAGCGACACCGAGTACTCGATCGTCCGGTACTTCTCGGTCTACGGCGACCCGCAGATCCCCAAGCCCGGCTCGCACTCCTGGATGGTGCCCTGGCTGGCCCTGTCCGCCCACACAAACCGGCCGATGAGGCTCAACGGTGGCGGCCACCAGGTCCGCGACATGATCCACGTCGAGGACATCGCGCACGCCACCATCCTCGCCCTCGTCATCGACCAGGCTGCCGGGCAGACCATCAACATCGGCACCGGCATCCCCACCCCGGTGCGGCGGATCGCCGAGCTGATCGCCGCCCACTACCCCGGCGCCGCGTTCGTCGAGACACCGATGCCGGAAGGCGACCCGCGCGGAGGCTGTGCCGACACCAGACGGTCCACCGATCTGCTCGGCTGGCATCCCGCCATCACCCTCACCGAGGGCATCGACCGCTACGTGCACTGGCTCAGCACCACGCCGGACGCCGTCCCGGACTGGTTCACCACTCCGATCACCGCCGCCGTCTCGGCCGCCTGAACGAAGGGACATTCACCCCATGCGCGTCGTTCTGCTCGGCGGAGCCGGATACATCGGCTCCGTCGCTTCCCACCGCCTCGTCTCGCTCGGCCACCATGTCACCGTCGTGGACGGCATGATCTACAACCGCGGGGACGACCCAGGCTGGCTCCTGCCCAGCGCCGCCACGTTCGTCCCCGGGGATCTGCGTGACCCCGAGCTGCTGGCTGGGGTCTGCGACGGCGCGAACGCCGTCGTGCACCTCGGCGGGATCGTCGGAGAGCCGGCCTGTCGGCTGGACGAGGAGCTGGCCGTCGAACTGAACTACGCCGCCCCGATGATCGCCGCCGAGGCCGCCGCCGGTGCAGGCGTCGATCAGTACGTGTTCTTCTCCTCGTGCAGCGTCTACGGCAAGCACGAAGGCACCGTGAACGAGGACACCGAGCCCAACCCGCTGGGCATCTACGCCCGGACCAAAGTCCTCACCGAACGGCATCTGCCCGACGTACTCGCCGAAGTCACCGCCTTGACGAGCCTTCGGCTGGCGACCGTCCACGGTTCCTCGCCCCGTCAGCGCCTGGACTCCGTAGTCAACTCCATGGCCTCGCGCGCCGTCGCCACCGGGCGGATCCCCCTCAACGGAGGCACTCAGCGTCGGCCCCTCGTCCACGTCGGCGACGTCGCCCGGGTGCTCGCCGGCGTCCTGGACAAGGATCTGACCGGGGCGTGGAACGTCGGCAGTGACCAGGAGAACCACACCATCACCGACATCGCCGAGACTGTGGCCGCCATCGTGCCCGGATCGAAGATCCAGCGCGGCCCGGAGCTCGACGAAGCCGACGCCCGCGACTACCGGGTGAGCTTCACCCGGCTCCAGCAGCGCCTCCCTGGCGCATGCTCCACCACCCTCAAGGACGGCGTGCAGGAGATCGCCGACCTCCTGGTGGCCCGTCAGATCGCCGACCCGGAGGAACCCCAGTACGACAACCACCAGGCCCTGGCAGCGGCCTTCACAGCAGGCAAGGTGCGGAGCGTGCGCACCCCTGAGTGCCGGCGCTACTTGGCCGAGTACACCGCCGCGTGGGGGCAGCCGTGACCGTCATCGCGCCGTTCCTGCCTTGGAACCGGCCCTCGCTCGGGCAGGAGGAGGAAGCCGAGGTCATGGACACCCTGCGCTCGGGCTGGCTCACCCACGGCCCGAAGGCCAGCCGGTTCGAGGAAGCGGTGAAGTCCGAGCTCGGCGTCGAGGACGCGTTCGCGGTCTCCTCGTGCACCGCCGCGCTGCACCTGGCCCTGCTGGCGGCCGGGGTCAAGCCGGGCGACGAGGTGATCACCCCGAGCCTGACCTTCTGCGCGGCCCCGAACGCCATCGTCCAGTGCGGCGCCAGGCCGGTGTTCACCGAGGTCGATCCGGTCACCCTTACCATCGACCCCGAGGCGGCCAAGCAGGCGATCACTTCCAGGACGAAGGCCGTCCTGGTCATGCACTACGGCGGCCAGCCCTGCGATCTCCTGGCCTTCCGCAAGCTCGCCGACGATCACGGCATGGTCCTGATCGAGGACGCCGCCCACGCTCTGCACGCCTGGCGCGACGGCCTTCGGGCGGGCAGCATCGGCGACCTAGCGACGTTCTCCTTCTACGCCAACAAGGTCATCACCTGCGGCGAAGGCGGGATGATCGTCGGCCGCGCAGACCTCGTCCAGGCCGCCCGCCTACTCGGCCGGCACGGCATCGACACCTCCGCGTGGCAGCGGCACGGCACACGGAACACCGCCGACTACGAGGTCACCGTGCCGGGCTTGAAGTACACGATGCCGGACATCACAGCCGCGGTCGGCCTCCAACAGTTCCACAAGCTGCCCGACTTCACCGCCCGCCGAGCACAGATCGCTGCCTCCTACGACCGGTCCCTCGCCGACCTGCCCGGCCTGCGGCTGCCCACCATCGCGGACGGCGTCCGGCACGGACGGTTCCTCTACCCCGTTCTGGTCGAACCGGTCGGCGGCCGGACCCGGGACACGGTGGCCGAGCTGCTCCTGAACGACCACAGGATCGGCACCAGCGTGCATTTCAAGCCGGTGCACCGCCTCGCCGCGTACCGCCTCCTGGACTGCCACTTGCCCATCACCGAGCAGATCGCCGCCCAGCAGCTCTCCCTGCCCTGCTACCCCGCGATGACAGCTGCGGACGTGCAGCGCGTCATCGACGCCCTCCATGCCATCTGGTCCTGACCCCGTGCCGGGCTGGCTGTCAGATCACCGGCGGCCGGCCCAGCCGCGTCATCCGCCACACCGTGCTCCACCGCATCGGCCGCCGCGGCGGGCATGGCACCCGAACACCCTCGAAGAACCCCGACCACCACGCCTTGAGCCCGGACATCGGCGGCCGGCGGACCAGCGTGTACAACGCCCAGGAGGTGAGGTAGACCGGCACCAGAGGGGCGGGCAGGTGGCGCTTGGCCAGCCACACCCGGTTCCGGGCCGTCATCCGGTAGTAGGCGGCGTGACGGGCCGGGTCGGTGCGGGGGTGCTGCAGCACCAGGTCGGCGCGGTAGTCAATCCGCCAGCCCGCGTCCAGCGCGCGCCAGGCAAAGTCGGTCTCCTCGTGCGCGTAGAAGAACTCGGCGGGAAACAGGCCGACCTGATCGATCACTCTCATGCGGATCGCGTGCCCGCCGCCCAGGAACGTCGTGACCGGACCGGACTGCAGCGGATCGCTCGCGCCGAAGCGGGGCACGTGGCGGCGCTGGGTGAACCCGGTCTCATCCGCGATCCGGAAGCTGACAATGCCGAGCTTCGAGTCCCGCTCGAAGGCCTCCCGGATCAGCCGGAATGTGTCGGTGCGGGGCAGCAGCCCGTCGTCATCCAGGACAACCAGCACGTCCGTGCCGCCAAGCTCGCGCAGCCGGTCGACGCCGGCGTTGCGACCCCCGGGAATGCCGAGGTTCTCCGGCAGCTCCACCGCGTCCACCCAGTCCGGCAGCTCGGGCAGCTTCACGCCCTGGCCGAGCACGACGGTCCGAACGCCGTTGTCGCCGCCGTCCTGGGCCCGTACCGACTCGAGTAGTGCCGTCAGCTCCGCAGGCCGGTTTCCCATCGTCAGCACCACCACGCCCAGCGTGACGCCCATCGCACCCGACCCTTCGAGGAACCTTCATGATCTCGCCGACACCCCGGCCTGGCCGCGGACCGTCGCTGCACGAGCTGGCCGACACCGGCCGACTACCGGACCACCAGGTGATGGACCGGCCGACGCTGGACTGGATCGCCCGCCACCGGCCCGCGGGCCCGGGTGTCCGGGCCAGACTGCCACACCGGCCGCTCCTACTGGTACCGAACGCCTCCTGGTTCGCCCGCACGCAGACGGCCGCCTCGATTCACGGCGTACGCCACGGTGCCCGGGTCGCCGTGCTCGTGCAGTTGCTCGCCGCCAGCCACGATCTCAGCCCGGGCCGAGGGCTGGCGCTCGCGGCCGCGGCGGCCTGTCACGACTGCCGGCGGCTGAACGACCACGACGATCCCGGCCACGGTCGCCGCGCCGCCGACTGGCTGACCGAGCATTCCGCGAGCCTTCAGACGATGTTCAGGACGGTGGCCACGACAGAGGCGATCACCGCAGTCGCCCTTCACGATGTGCCGCACCATGCCTTCGCCCGCGACCAGGAACGCGCCTACGAGCAGCACAAGGTGGCGGTGGACCTACTCAAGGCAGCTGACGCGCTCGACCGCTACCGGCTACCGCTGGCCCGCTGGTGGCCCGACCTCAACCGCCTGCAACTCCAAGTCCCCGCCTGGGCCCCGGTGCTCGCCCACGACCTGGTTGTGGGCAGCGAGCATGCCCACCTCGACGGCGCGACCGACACCCAGGCCCTGGAGCGTGCGCTCCAGGCCGTAATGCCCGAGTAGGAGAAGCCCCCGTGCACACCGAGTGGGACTTCGCGCACACCGACTACAACACACGTCCCGACCGACCGCTGCCGGCCGGGCTCGCCGCCTCCGAGGCCGACTGGCACCAGCGCCTCGAACAGGCCCCCAACGGGCACCTGCTGCGCGAAGACAGCAACGCCATGCTCGCCACGCTCACCGCCGGCGGCCCGGTCTACCTGCTGCACCTGACCCGTTCCCTGGACGCCATCCGCTCCAGCGGCCACCTTCTCGCGTCCACCGGCTGCCTGATCGGAGCCGTCTACGGCTCGCCCCTCACCCCGCTGCCGGGCGGCGCGCTTCGGCCTCATAACCTCGGCTCCTACCTGCTGAACGCCCGCCAGGGCCTGGCCAGCCGCCGTCACAGCACGCCCCTGGTCATCCGAGTCACCCCCGGTCACCCGGCACCGGCCAAGGGCCTGGACTACCTGCGGCTCGGCGGCATCCACCTGCGGACCTACCAGACGTACCGGCACTTTCTCACCGCAGTCGAGGACGACCAGGTACTGCAGTCTGTCGTGGACCGGGTTCGTGTCGCAGCCCCGTTCCTCGACAAACTCCTGCACAACGCCAGTGGTGGCACAACGCCGAACGAGTCGTTCATCGACGCCCTCGCCGCAACGGTCCCCGTCCTTCCCTATCTCGGGTACCTCTATTTCGAGACCGTCGCCGAATACCTGATGCTCCACTCCAGCAGCCGGGCCACCCAGGAGTACGCGGACTGCGGGGAAATGAACAACCGGCTCTACAAGGAACTCGCCTTCTCCGCCGTGGACAGCATGGGCACTCTCTTCGACCTCGGGCGGTTCTGCCCAGGCCACACCCGACTCCTCGATCTCATCGGACGCATCGAGCCCGGCCTGGCGGCGTCAGCCGCCGACTATGTCCGCCGACGCATGTCCCATCTCTTCGCCGCCACGTCCCTGACGCCCTGTCAAGAAATTTGGAATTTAACCTTCCGCGCGGCAAACCTGGACACACTGACCGAGACAGCACCACGCCTCCTCGGCCAGCTGATCTTCCGGGAGATCCGGCTCCTCGATCGCTACCCGCAGCTCTACTACCGCTTCGAGCAGGCCAAGGCCTCGGAGGCGTGGACCTACTGGAACGAGGTGGGCATCCCGACTCCGTTCAACGGCGTCACCCCAAAGGGAGAGATCGGCATCAACCCGGCCTACCCCAACGGCCGGTTCACAGTCTGGACGGCAGAGTCATGCAAGCAGGGGCTTCTCCATCCGGTTGAGCAGATCGCCGCCGCTCCAACCGCCCGGCTCGTGCCGTGGCTGGTTGCTCCCCTTCGGGACCGAACGGAGGAGGAGCGGTGGTCGAAACGCCGCGCCGCCCCGACGTGATCGGGCGACACCGGTTGATCGTGATTCCCAGGGCAAGCAACGCCGCTCGGCCCGACCTTCGAGAGAACGGAGCCTCCCATGGACGGCATCACCTTCGGCCGGGTCACCGTGACCCTGCCCCACCTGAACGAGCCCGGCCTGTACCTGTCCAACGTCGCCAGCCTGGACTCGACCCGGGGCATCGTCCAGGACTTCCAGTACGGCGACGCCGACCTGCGGGCCCTGGACCTCGCCGAGACCCGCCTCGTCACCGGCCGCGTCTCCAACCTGCGGGCCGACCGTGTGCAGCTCGACCAAGTCCGCATCGACTCCGTCGAGTTCGACACCTGCGACCTCGCCGCCGCCCGCATCGCCGACAGCAAGCTCTCCCGCGTCGTCTTCCGCAACTGCAGGATCATGGGCGCCGGACTCATCGGCGTGACCCTGGACAACGTTCTCTTCGACAACTGCAAGCTCGACTACGCGACCTTCGAGCAGATCCGCTCCACCGGCCCGGTCGCCTTCTCGAAGTGCACGTTGACCGAGGCGTCGTTCACCGGCTGCGACCTCGGCGGCGCTGTCCTCGACGCCTGCGCCCTGCGACTGACCGAGTTCGGCCGGGGCAAGTACCAAGGCCTCGACCTTCGAGGCAACGACCTCACCACCCTGCGGGGCGTCGCCAACCTCGGCAAGGTCCTCATCGACCGCACCCAGCAGACCGAACTCGCCGAAGCCCTGGTCGCCGAGCTGGACGTGACCTTCGCCGACGCCCTCGACGACCAGTGAACCCCCCCCCCACGCGGGCCGTTCCGCTGCCCGTGGTGGTGGCGGTAGCGCCGCGTCCGACCCCTATTCACGTAGGAGACTTCCATGGCTGCTGCGCCGCCACAAAGCCCCCGCCCGATCACGCCTCGGCTGCCGACCGACCCGACCTTCAACCAGGAGCTGTGCGCGCTCGTACTCGACACCGCACCCCGCCTGTTCGCCGTCGTCCAGGTCTGGGGCGAAGGCCTCCCGGACGTCGACGGGTGGGTCGTGGCCTGGGGAGTCACCGACCACAGCGGGCGAGCGCACGTGATCAGCATCGACGGGCAGGCGCGAATGACCCTCGCATCTCCCAACCGGGCCTTGCGCCATTTCGCCGGGCGACCGGGGATCACTGCACGGCTGGTTTGGCTCAAAAGGCCGAGTGCAGCCGCAATGGAACAGGCCGATGCCGCCTGACCCACCACGGTCGCCCGCCAGCCCCAGCGCGTCCTTCATCACCGGCCAGTCGTTGCACGTCTACGACAGCTGGATCCTCCACTGACCGGCGTCCCCCCGAACAGAAAGCAGACCGCCATGCAGCACCGCGTCCGCGCCGTCCTCCTCACCCCGAACGACACCACGCTGCTGATCAAACGCATCCGCCCCGGCATCGACCCGTACTGGGTGATCGTCGGCGGAAAGATCGAACCGACCGACGCCAGCCCAGAGGACGCCCTACTGCGCGAGGTCCGCGAGAAGATCGCGGGCGAGGCCGAGATCGTCAGCCTCCTCCACACCATCGAGACGGACGATGAGCGCCAGGACTTCTACCTCGCCACCATCGAGAAGTGGAACTTCGCGGACCGCACCGGCCCCGAGTTCAGCCAGGAAGGCCGAGGCGAGTACCTCTTGGAGGAGACCCCCCTCACCATCGAAGCCCTCGCCACGATCAATCTCCTGCCCCGGGAGATCACCACGGTCCTCCGCGAGACCGTCGAACGCGGGGACCTCCTCGCCGCCAGGTAGCCGCAAACCGGTGGCTGCGTCAGGGTGCCGGCCCGGGGCGGGTCCGTCCCGGGCCGCACCATTTCACACCGCGCCTTGATCACTCCGGGCCTCCAACTCTCCGTATCGATCCGGAAGTCGGCCAGCTTCGACGGTCTGGCCGCCAAGTACGGTATGAGCCACCAGCTACAGAGCATCGACGGCATCCGGCGGGACTACGGCCGCCGGCCCACTCTGAAACTTCGGTGATCAAGGAGCATGCAGGTGGCGGCCATTCAACTTGTGATCACGGATGAGCAATGGCGGGATGCCCAGACGATTTGGGACTACCACCAGATGCACCACGAGCTGCGGCCGTGCGATGCGGCGATCGGCCTCGGTAGCCACGATCTCGGCGTGCCAGTCTACGCGGCCGAGCTCTACCACGAGGGCCTCTTTCCCACCCTGGTCTTCACCGGCGGCCCCAACCCGACCCACCCGGAACGGTTCCCCCGGGGCGAGGCGGTGCACTTTCGGGAGTACGCCCTTGAGCGCGGTGTCCCGGAGTCGGCGATCCTGCTGGAGCCGAACGCCACAAATACTGGACAGAACATCAGCCTCTCACGTGAGGTGCTGGCCTCGGCCGGTCGCGACGTTCGGTCCGTGATGCTGATCGCCATGCCGTACATGGAGAGGCGCGCGTTCGCCACCTGCCGCAAGCTGTGGCCGGACGTTGAGGTGGTTTGCGCCTCGGCACCGATGGGGCTGAACGACTACGTAAAGGCCATTGGAAGCGAGAAACACGTCATCGACATGCTCGTCGGGGACATGCAGCGGGTGCTTGAGTACCCGAAACTCGGGTACGCCGTCGAGCAGGAGGTCCCGGAGGCGGCCAATGCCGCTTACGACCGGCTCTGCCGCGCCGGCTTCGACACACGACTCATCAAATCCTGACGTTCTGTCTGCCGAAGGACAGGCGATGCTCTCCAAGTCGCCCTGACGAAGGACACTCGCAGAGAATGCCTCACTCTGCGTCAAATGCCATGGTACGTTCGGCAATCCAACCGAAAACAGGTGACCCCGGCAGCGCGCCAACGCTCCGGGGTCTGGCACCAGGAGCCAAACCTCCCGATGCGGATCCATCGTAGCGCCCACGTGCGCAACTTCACCGTGCTACCCAACGCCCTACTCCAGTACCGGCGGCTGAGCTACACCGCCCGAGGCCTGCTCGCGGACCTCCTCTCCCGCCCCGACGGCTGGCGCGAGGACGGCCGCCACATGGCCGACACCAGCCCGCAGGGGCGTGGCGCCGTCCGCAAGGCGTTGAAGGAGCTGACCGAGGCCGGGTACTACCGGGTCGAGAAGATCCGGATGCCCGACGGCACGATCATCACCGAAGCCCACGTCTACGACACCCCGCACCTCACGGCTCCGCCGAGTACCACCCGTCCGGCGCCCGGTGAAGCGGCAACCGGCCCTGCTGGCAGCCCTGTTGTAAAGAACCGGCAGCAAGAACCCTCCCTCCCCACGAGCCCGGCCGACGAAAGCAACCGGGGAGGAGAGGAGGAACCACCCGAGATCCGCGAAGCGGTGGCCACTCTGTTCCGGGTGATCCGCCCCGAGACCCGGCTGCGCCTGGGCGAGGCCGAAGCCGCCGCACTCGCGCCCCTCGTCGCACAGTGGCTGCAACGCGGCGCGGCCCACGCCGACCTCGCCCAAGCCCTGCTGTCGGGCCTGCCCACCCCGGTGCACTCGGCGGCCGCGGTGCTCCGCTACCGCCTGGAGCACAAGATGCCGCCCGCCCAACCCGTTGCACGGCCACCGGCCCGGTACGCCGAGTGTGCCAAGTGCCACGACCCCGTGCCCCGACCGGGCATCTGCCGCCCGTGCGCCGGCCTGACCACCCGAACCCCCACGGCCCGCAAGGGCGCGGACGTGGCCACCGCAGGTGCCGCCCGAGTCCGAACTGCCCTTCGCTCCGCAATGACCGGCAGTCGACCTGCACAGATCGCAGCCTGAGACAGGCTCCATCACCGCCGCGGGGGGGGCGGCGGGGGGGGCCCCCCCCCGGGGCGCGCGGGCAGCGCGCCCCCCCGCCCCCCCCGGCCCGGCGCCCCCCCCCCCCCCCCGGGCGGGGGGGGGGGGGGGCCCCCCCCCCCGCGGGGGGGGGGGGGGGTGGACGGTGGGGAACGGCGGTAGAACTGCCCAACGAAGCAGATGATGCGCGGGTGTTCACCCGGTGGTGGCGGAGACGCCACTGCCCGGGACTCCACGAAGGAGTCCCGGGCAGCGGTTGACGATCGACGATCGACGGACGACCTCAGACGTTGAAGCCGAGCGCGCGCAGCTGGTCGCGGCCGTCGTCGGTGATCTTGTCCGGGCCCCACGGCGGCATCCAGACCCAGTTGATCCGCAGGTCCTGGACCAGGCCGTCGGTGGCGGTCTTGGCCTGGTCCTCGATGACGTCGGTCAGCGGGCAGGCCGCCGAGGTGAGCGTCATGTCGATGGTGGCCACGTCGGACTCGTCGATGTGGATGCCGTAGATGAGGCCCAGGTTGACGACGTCGATGCCCAGTTCGGGGTCGACGACGTCCATCAGGGCCTCGGTCAGGTCCTCGACCGAGACGGTGCCGGCGGTGGTGCCGACGATGATGATGCCGTTCGGCTGCTCCTCCGCGGCGGTGTCCGCAGCGGAGGCCGTGGCATCGGCGGTGGCGGCGGCGGTGGTGCTCTCGTCACTCATGGTCTTGTCCTCCCTCTGCAGGTTCAGTCGTTCACAACGGGGTGCTTGGCGAGCGCCTGGGCGGTGGCGTCCTTCCAGGCCATCCAGCTGAGCAGCGCGCACTTGACCCGGGCCGGGTACTTGGAGACGCCGGCGAACGCGACCGCGTCCTCCAGCACCTCCTCGTCGCCCTCGCCCTGGCCCTTGCTCTGCATCAGCTCCAGGAAGGCCTCCTGGACGGCCTGGGCCTCGCCGACGGTCTTGCCGACGACCAGCTCGTTCAGCACCGAGGCGCTGGCCTGGCTGATCGAGCAGCCCTGGGACTCGTACGAGACGTCGGCGACGGTCGCGCCGTCGAGCTTCACCCGCAGGGTGATCTCGTCGCCGCACGTCGGGTTGACGTGGTGCACCTCGGCGTCGCCGTCCCGCAGCCCCTTGCCCTTCGGGTTGCGGTAGTGGTCCAGGATGATGTCCTGGTACATCGAGTCGAGCTTCATGATCGTCCTGCCCTGTCCCGTCAGCCGAAGAAGTTCCGGACGTGGTGCAGGCCGTCGATCAGTGCGTCGACCTCGCCCGGCGTCGAGTACAGGTAGAACGACGCCCGCGTGGTCGCCGGAATTCCGTACCGGAGGCAGACCGGACGCGCGCAGTGGTGTCCGACGCGCACGGCGATGCCCTGCTCGTCCAGCACCTGGCCCACGTCGTGCGGGTGGATGTCGCCGAGGGTGAAGGAGATCGCGGCACCGCGGTCCACGGCCGTGCGCGGACCGATGATCCGCAGGTCGGGGACCTCCAGCAGGCGCTCCACCGCGTACTCGGTGATCGCGTGCTCGTGCGCGGCGATCTTGTCCATGCCGATGGCCGACAGGTAGTCGATGGCCGCGCCGAGCCCGACCGCCTGGGCGATCGGCGGGGTGCCGGCCTCGAACTTGTGCGGCGCCGGGGCGTAGGTGGACGAGCCCATGGTGACGGTCTCGATCATCTCGCCGCCGCCGAGGAACGGCGGGAGGTCCTCCAGCAGCTCCTGGCGGCCCCAGAGCACGCCGATGCCGGTCGGGCCGAGCATCTTGTGGCCGGTGAAGGCGACGAAGTCGGCCTCCAGCGCCTGGACGTCGAGCACCATGTGCGGCGCGGCCTGCGAGGCGTCGATGACGACCAGCGCGCCGACCGACTGGGCCTTGCGGACGATCGTCTCGACCGGGTTGACGGTGCCGAGCAGGTTGGAGACCAGGGTGAAGGAGACCACCTTGGTCTTCTCGGTGATCAGCTCGTCGATGTCGGACAGGTCGAGCCGGCCCTCGTCGGTGAGCCCGAACCACTTGAGCTTCGCACCGGTGCGCTGCGAGAGCAGCTGCCACGGGACGATGTTGGAGTGGTGCTCCATCTCCGTGATCACGATCTCGGAGTCGGCGTCGACCTTGTACGGCTCGTCGGCCCAACCGAGCATGTTGGCAACGAGGTTGAGCGACTCGGAGGCGTTCTTGGTGAAGATCACCTCGTTGCGGCTCGGCGCGTTGACGAAGGCCGCGACCTTGTCGCGGGCGCCCTCGTACAGCGCCGTGGCCTCCTCGGCGAGCACGTGCACGCCGCGGTGGACGTTGGCGTTGTGCCGCTCGTAGTAACCGTTCAGCGCCTCCAGCACCTGGCGCGGCTTCTGCGAGGTCGCCGCGTTGTCCAGGTAGACCAGCGGCTTGTCCTCGTGGAGCAGACGCTGCAGGACCGGGAAGTCCTTGCGGATCGCGTCGGTGTCCAGCAGTCCCGTAAAAGCGTGGGTCACTCGGAAGCGCCCCCCTTCACATACGCCTCGTAGCCCTCGTTCTCCAGCTTGTCGGCCAGCTCGGCGCCGCCGGACTCGACGATGCGGCCGCCCGCGAAGACGTGGACGTGGTCGGGCTTGATGTACCGCAGGATGCGGGTGTAGTGGGTCACCAGCAGGGTGCCGACCTCGCCGGTGGAGCGGACCCGGTTGATGCCCTCGGAGACGATGCGCAGCGCGTCGACGTCCAGGCCGGAGTCGGTCTCGTCGAGGATCGCGATCTTCGGCTTGAGGAGCTCCAGCTGGAGGATCTCGTGGCGCTTCTTCTCACCGCCGGAGAAGCCCTCGTTGACGTTGCGCTCGGCGAACGCCGGGTCCATCTGCAGGGCGGCCATCGCCTCCTTGACCTCCTTGACCCACAGCCGCAGCTTGGGGGCCTCGCCGCGGACGGCGGTGGCGGCGGTGCGCAGGAAGTTGGAGACCGAGACGCCGGGGACCTCGACCGGGTACTGCATGGCCAGGAAGACGCCGGCCTTGGCGCGCTCGTCGACGGACATCTCCAGGACGTCCTCGCCGTCCAGCAGCACGGTGCCGCCGGTGACGGTGTACTTCGGGTGGCCGGCCAGCGAGTAGGCCAGGGTGGACTTGCCGGAGCCGTTCGGACCCATGATGGCGTGGGTCTCGCCCTGCTTCACGGTCAGGTCGACGCCCTTCAGGATCTCGCGCGGGCCGTTCTCGGCGTCGACGGAGACGTGCAGGTCGCGGATTTCAAGGGTTGCCATGTGTACTCAGGACTCCTGGTTGACGGAGACGAGCACATCGTCCCCTTCGATCTTTACGGGGTAGACAGCGACCGGCTTGGTGGCGGGCAGGCCGGAGGGCTTGCCGGTGCGCAGGTCGAAGCTGGAGCCGTGCAGCCAGCACTCGATCATGCAGTTCTCGACCTCGCCCTCCGAGAGCGAGACGTTCGCGTGCGAGCAGGTGTCGTTGATCGCGAACACCCCCTCGTCGGTGCGGACGACCGAGACCGGCACGCCGTTGAGGTCCACGCGCTTGGGCACGTCCTCCTGGAGGTCGCTCAGCGCGCAGGCACGCAGGAAGCTCATCGGGATCAGACCGCCGCTTCCAGCTCTGCGTCGATCTTCACCAGGAGCTGCTCCTGGACCTCGGCGACCCCGATCTGCTGGAGCAGCTCGGCGAAGAAGCCGCGGACCACCAGACGGCGGGCCTCGTCGGCCGGGATGCCGCGGGCCATCAGGTAGAACAGCTGCTCGTCGTCGAAGCGGCCGGTCGCCGAGGCGTGGCCGGCGCCGACGATCTCGCCGGTCTCGATCTCCAGGTTCGGGATCGAGTCGACCCGGGCGCCGTCGGTGAGCACCAGGTTCCGGTTGAGCTCGTAGGTGTCGGTGCCGAGCGCGGCGGCGCGGATCAGCACGTCGCCGACCCAGACCGCGTGGGCGTCCTGGCCCTGCAGCGCGCCCTTGTACGCCACGTTCGACCGGCAGTGCGGCGTGTCGTGGTCGATGACCAGGCGGTGCTCCAGGTGCTGGCCGGCGTCGGCGAAGTACAGGCCGAACAGCTCGGCCTCGCCGCCGGGGGCCGCGTAGTTGACCCGCGGGTGGAGGCGCACCAGGTCGCCGCCGAAGGTGACGACCACGGACTTGAACGAGGCGTCCCGGCCGACCAGCGCGCTCTGCTGGGCGACGTGGACGGCGTCCCGGTCCCAGTCCTGGACGGAGACGAAGGTGAGCTTGGCACCGTCGCCGACCAGCAGCTCGACGTTGGCGGCCCGGGTGCCGGTGCCCTCGTGGTTGAGCACCACGACGGCCTCGGCGAACGGCTTGACGTCGATCACCACGTGGGCGAAGCGGACCCCGCCCTCGGCGCGCACGTCGATCCTGACCGGCTCGGTCAGCACCGCGTCCTTGGGGACGGTGACCACCAGGGCCTGCTCGAACGCGCTGAACGCCTGCGCGGCGACCCGGTCGACCGGCGTGCCGGCCTTGCCCAGCCGGGCGTCGTCGCGGCCGACGGTCTCGGCGGTGACGCCGTCCGGCAGCGCGAACTCGACCTTGTCCGCGCCCCGCTCACCGGCGGCGGCGGTGCCGTCGTGCAGGCCGGCGAGGCGGTGCAGCGGGGTGAACCGCCAGTCCTCCTCGCGGCCGGTGGGCACCGGGAAGTCGTTCACGTCGAAGGACGGCTTGACCGCGACGCGCGCGTCGATCGGCTGGTGGACGCTGGTCCGGCCGGTGCCGGGGCCGGCGAGCTGCTCGCCCGCGCCGGCGGTACCGACCTCGATCGAACCGGCGGTGGTGGAGCCGGTGGTGTTCTGAACGTCAGCCATGGCTGTTCGTAGTGCTCTCTTCCTCAGGAAATCCGGATGGATGGCAGCGGTTCGGCCGGTCGTCAGCCGACCGCGCCCTCCATCTGCAGCTCGATCAGCCGGTTGAGCTCCAGCGCGTACTCCATCGGCAGCTCGCGCGCGATCGGCTCGACGAAGCCGCGGACGATCATCGCCATCGCCTCGAACTCGGTCATGCCCCGGCTCATCAGGTAGAACAGCTGGTCCTCGCTGACCTTGGAGACGGTCGCCTCGTGGCCCATGGACACGTCGTCCTCGCGGACGTCCACGTACGGGTAGGTGTCCGAGCGGGAGATGGTGTCGACCAGCAGCGCGTCGCACAGCACGTTGGACTTGGCGCCCTTGGAGCCCTCACCGATCTCGATCAGACCGCGGTAGGAGGTCCGGCCGCCGCCGCGCGCCACCGACTTGGAGACGATGTTGGAGGAGGTGTTCGGCGCCATGTGCACCATCTTGGCGCCGGCGTCCTGGTGCTGGCCCTCGCCCGCGAAGGCGATCGACAGGGTCTCGCCCTTGGCGTGCTCGCCCATCAGGTAGACGGCCGGGTACTTCATGGTGACCTTGGAGCCGATGTTGCCGTCGACCCACTCCATGGTCGCGCCCTCGTACGCCACGGCGCGCTTGGTGACCAGGTTGTAGACGTTGTTCGACCAGTTCTGGATGGTCGTGTAGCGGCAGCGGCCGCCCTTCTTGACGATGATCTCGACGACCGCCGAGTGCAGCGAGTCGGAGGAGTAGATCGGCGCGGTGCAGCCCTCGACGTAGTGGACGTAGGCGTCCTCGTCGACGATGATCAGCGTCCGCTCGAACTGGCCCATGTTCTCGGTGTTGATCCGGAAGTAGGCCTGGAGCGGGATGTCCACGTGCACGCCCTTCGGCACGTAGATGAACGAACCGCCGGACCACACCGCCGTGTTCAGCGCGGCGAACTTGTTGTCGCCGGCCGGGATGACGGTGCCGAAGTACTCCTTGAAGATCTCCGGGTGCTCGCGCAGCGCGGTGTCGGTGTCCAGGAAGAGGACGCCCTGCTCCTCCAGGTCCTCGCGGATCTGGTGGTAGACGACCTCGGACTCGTACTGGGCGGCGACACCGGCGACCAGGCGCTGCTTCTCCGCCTCCGGGATGCCCAGCCGGTCGTAGGTGGCCTTGATGTCCGCGGGCAGGTCCTCCCAGGACTCGGCCTGCTTCTCGGTGGAGCGCACGAAGTACTTGATGTTGTCGAAGTCGATGCCGGTGAGGTCGGAGCCCCAGGTCGGCATGGGCTTCTTGCCGAACAGCTTGAGGCCCTTGAGCCGCAGGTTCAGCATCCACTCGGACTCGTTCTTCTTCGCCGAGATGTCGCGGACGACCTCCTCGCTGAGCCCGCGCTTGGCCGCGGCGCCGGCGGCGTCCGGGTCGGCCCAGCCGTACTCGTAATTGCCGAGGCCTTCGAGCTCGGGGTGCGAAACGGTGTCAGTCATGCGAGCTTCCTAACGCGCGGACGCTGAATCTTCGGTGGACGCGGAGTTTTCATGTGCTGGCAGTCGGCACTGCATCGGAACCGCGGCCCGCCGGGGGCTGGGCAGGCGACGATGCGGCACCGGGTGCCGGCACATAGGTGGTGCAGACCCCGTCGCCGTGGGCGATGGTGGCCAGCCGTTGCACATGGGTGCCCAGGAGCTGGGAGAAGACCTCGGTCTCCGCCTCGCAGAGCTGCGGGAACTGCTCGGCGATGTGCGCGACCGGGCAGTGGTGCTGGCAGAGCTGGGCGCCCGCCGGGGCCTTGGCCACGGCCGACGGGACACGCCGCACCGTGGCAGCGTACCCGTCCGCGCTCAGCGCCTGGGCGAGGGCCTCCGGACGCTCCTGCGCCTCGGCCCCCAGCAGTGTCTCCCGGTACTTCTCGCCCTGCTTGCCGAACCGGGCGCGGGCGAAGGCGGCGACCGCCTCCTCGCCCGCCTTGCCGCCGCCCACCGCGTCGGAGATCCAGCGCAGCGCGTCGGCGGCGAGCTGGTCGTACGCCTGGTAGAAGGCGTCCCGGCCGGCGTCGGTGAGGGCGAAGACCTTGGCGGGGCGGCCCCGGCCCCGGCTGCCGTAGACCCGCTGTTCGCGGGACTCGACCAGACGGGCGGCGGCCAGGCCGTCCAGGTGGCGGCGGACGGCGGCGGCGGTGAGGCCGAGCCGGGTCGCCAGGTCGGCGGCGGAGGAGGGGCCGTGGTCCAGGATCGACCGGGCGACCCGGTCCCTGGTGGCCCGGTGGCCCTCCAGCAGCACCTCGGCGGCCGTCACGGGCACGTCGCAGCCGGGGGCCGACTCGGCCTCCTGCTGCGGGGTGTGCTCGCGCATGTTTTTCACAACACCAGTGTTGCGTAATTACTTCCGGCAGGACAAGCCGTGATGCAGGCCTCACTCGTGTCATCTGTCACGCAGGTAAGCCTTACCTGACCTGCATCGATGATCACCAAGGCCGGCCTCCGGACCGGGCGTTCGGCCCGGGTGTTCGGTCCTCTTAGACTCGCCGGTATGCATTCCGAACCCGCGGTCCAGGTCTCCGGGCTGGTCAAACGCTACGGCGACAAGGTCGCGGTGGACGGCCTCGACCTGACCATCGCGACCGGCGCGATCACCGCCGTCCTCGGCCCCAACGGCGCCGGGAAGACCACCACCATCGAGACCTGCGAGGGCTACCGGCGCCCCGACGCCGGCACCGTCCGCGTCCTCGGCCTCGACCCGGTCGCCCAGAGCGCCGCCCTGCGGCCCCGGATCGGCGTCATGCTCCAGTCCGGGGGCGTGTACGCGGGCGCGCGCGCCGTCGAGATGCTCCGGCACACCGCCAAGCTGCACGCCCACCCGCTGGACGTGGACGCCCTGGTCGAGCGCCTCGGCCTCGGCTCCTGCGGCCGCACCACCTACCGCCGGCTCTCCGGCGGCCAGCAGCAGCGGCTCGCCCTCGCGATGGCCGTGGTCGGCCGCCCCGAACTGGTCTTCCTGGACGAGCCCACCGCCGGCCTCGACCCCCAGGCCCGCCGCGCCACCTGGGACCTGGTCCGCGACCTGCGCCGGGACGGCGTCACCGTGGTCGTCACCACCCACCACATGGACGAGGCCGAACAGCTCGCCGACCGCGTCGCCGTCGTCGACCGCGGCAAGGTCATCGCCGACGGCACCGTGACCGAGCTGTGCCGCGGCGGCGCCGAGGACGCCCTGCGCTTCGACGGCCCGCCCGGCCTCGACCTCGGCCCGCTGCTCAAGGAGCTGCCCGCCGGCGCCACCGCCACCGAGACCGCCCCCGGCAGCTACCGCGTCGAGGCACCCCTCGACCCCAGCCGGCTGCTGGCCACCGTCACCGGCTGGTGCGCGGCCTCCGGCATCCTGCCCGAGCGGCTGGCCGTACAGCGCCGCAGCCTCGAAGACGTCTTCCTCGACCTGACCGGACGGGAGCTCCGCTCGTGACCACCACGACCGACTACGCGCCGAAGCCCGGTGCCGCACCCGTCGGCCGGATGCTGCTCGCCCAGACCGCCTTCGAGACGAAGATGCTGCTGCGCAACGGTGAGCAGCTGCTGCTCACCGTGGTCATCCCGACCGTGCTGCTGGTGCTGTTCTCCGCCGTGGACGTCGTCACCGTGGAGGGCCCCGGCAAGCGGGTCGACTTCCTGGCGCCCGGCCTGCTCGCCCTGGCCGTGATGTCCACCGCCTTCACCGGGCAGGCCATCGCCACCGGCTTCGAGCGCCGCTACGGCGTGCTCAAGCGGCTCGGCGCCAGCCCGCTGCCGCGCTGGACGCTGCTGACCGCCAAGACCGGCTGCGTCCTGGTGACGGAGGTCCTCCAGGTCGCCCTGCTGTCGGTGATCGCCCTGGCCCTCGGCTGGTCCCCGCACGGCAACCCGTTGGCCGTCGCCGCCCTGCTGGTCCTCGGCACCGCCGCCTTCTCCGGGCTCGGCCTGCTGATGGCCGGCACCCTCAAGGCCGAGGCCACCCTGGCCGCCGCCAACCTGGTGTTCATCCTGCTGCTGCTGGCCGGCGGGGTGATCGTGCCGCTGGGCAGGTTCCCGGACGCCGTGCGGTCGGCGCTGGAGCTGCTGCCGATCTCGGCGCTCTCGGACGGGCTGCGCTCGGTGCTCCAGCACGGCTCCGGGGTGCCCTGGTCGGATCTCGGGATCCTGGCCGGCTGGGCCGTCCTGGGGCTGGCCGCGGCCGCCCGGTTCTTCCGCTGGGAGTAGCCGCCCGGAGCAGCCACCCGGAGCAGCAGCCAGGAGTGGCCACCGGGAGTGGCCGCCTCCCCGTCAACGCCTGACGCCCCCGACCTGTTGAGGTCGGGGGCGCCAGGTGTTCTAGCCGGTCACCGGGGGTCAGCCCTGGGTGCCGCCGCGACGCTTGCGGGCGAGCAGCACGAGCGCGCCGCCGACCAGCAGCACGCCGCCGCCGGCCGCCGCGATCATCGGGGTGGCGTCATTGCCACCGGTCTGGGCCAGCGCCGGGGCGCTGGTGCTGGGCGCCGGGGCCGGGGCGGCCGGGGTCGTCCGGCTGGGGGTCGGGGTCGGGGTGGCCGACGGGGTCCCGCTCGGGGTGGGCGTCGTCGACGGGGTGCCGGTCGGCGTCTGCGTCGGGGTCGGCGTGGGGGTGGGCGTCTTGGTGGGGGTCGGGGTGGGCGTCGGGGTCGGGGTGTGGCACGGCGCGATGGTCTTGGTCTCGTCGATGTTCCACCCCTTCTCCGCCGGGGTCTCGGTGGTCTTGACCACCAGGTGGGCGACGATCGGGGCGTCGTGGTCCTTCACCGGGTACTTGCCGTGGAACTCCGCCGGGAACCCCTGGGCGTCCACGACCTTCTCGTCACCGATGGTGAGGCTGACGGTGTTCTTCACGTCGGCCTTGGGGCTGTAGTTGATCAGGTCGACCACGACCTTGTCGCAGGTCACCGACCAGGTCGGCACGTGCGCCGAGGCGTTGGTGGCCAGTGCCAGCGGCAGGAGAATTCCGGCCGCCGCCGTACCGGCGAGTGCCGCCGCGCCCATCCGAATGTGCCGCTGCTGTCGCGCCATTACCCTGTTCCCCTCCGAACGGTCGTACGCAGCAGGCGGGTTGAAGTGGTTCGCAGTGGCCCACTACGACATGTCCGGGGGACTCTACCGGCACTTCCGCACCTCGCCACACCCCGCCGTACGACCGGATTTCGTCTGTCCGTGCGTTCTTGGATGTGCTCGACCAGCCCATCACAGCCGCCACCTCGCAGAACGCGAATTCGGCACACTTGAATGAACTTGGTCACTTTCAGAACAACGGCGCCCCCGGTGATCAGGTTCAATCACCGGGGGCGCCCTGTCGACACGTCGACGAACGGTCGGAGCACTCAGGCCTTTCAGGCCCCTCAAGGCCCCTCGGACCCCTCAGGTCCCTCAGGCCCGCTTCGCGGCCTTGCGCCGGGCCGCGACCACGATCCCGCCACCGGCCGCCAGGACGACGGCGCCGCCGATGGCCAGCGGCAGAACCGGGCCGGAGCCGGTGTGCGCCAGGTTGCCGCCCTCGTTCGCGGACGCGGACGGGCTGGCCGAAGCACCGCCCGGCACGGCCGCCGAGGAGGAGGCGGACGGACTGGCCGAGCCGCTCGGGCTCGGCCTGCCGGTCACCGGGGTGCTCGGGGAGCCGGACGGGCCGGTCGAGGCGCTCGGCGTCACCGGAGTGGTCGGCGTGCCGGACGGCGTCACCGGCGGGGTGACCGGCGGCGTGGCCGGGGTGGTCGGCACGGTGGTGCCGGGCAGGCAGCCGGTGAAGGGGAAGTGGTGGGTCTCCGCGCCGGAGGTACCGGTCAGCGAGGCCGCGATCACCGAGCCGTTGATCGGCGCACCGCCGGACGGCGGCTGGCCGTTGACACCCGGGGTGTTCAGCGAGACGGCCGCGTTCGGCGCCAGCACGGAGCCGGCCCAGGCGGCGTCGCCCTTCTTGGTCACCTTGGTCGCGGTCGGGAAGTTCCAGAGCAGCTTGGAGCGGACGGCCCCGTTCGACGCGCTCTGCAGCTTGTCGTCCAGCACGAAGTCCGACTTCCCGGCGTCCCAGAGGAAGAAGCCACTGGTCCCGGCCGCGGCCATGTCGTACGAGCCGCCGGTCACGTTGATGACGGCCACCGCGCCGACCGGGACCTTCACGTAGACGCCCTTGGCGCCCTGGAGCTTCCCGGCGTCGACGGTGAAGCTGTTGTACGTGGCGTCGCCGCCGGTGAAGGTCAGCTTGCCGCCGTCGGCCTGGACGGTCGCCCCGGCGGTCTGCGGCACGGCGGCCAGCGCGGTGGAGGCAGCGCGCAGCTTGGCGAACTCGGCCTTGAAGTCGATCGGCGAGGCGCCCTGGGTGATCTTGCCCTGGTGGGCCTCGACCACGGCGCCGTCGGCCTTGGAGCCGTAGACGCCGTTGCCCTTCATCACCTGGGTGTTGTGGCCGGTGATCCTGCCCGCGACGACCAGTGCGTTCTTGCCGGGCAGGGCGTCGACCTCGGCGGCGGTGAGCTCCTGGCCGACGGAGAAGCCGCCGGTGAAGTTCGCGTTGCCGCCGACGGCGACGGCGCCCTCGGCGTCGGGGGTGTGGGTGTCGTCGCCCTCGATGAACTCGCCGTAGAGGTTGGCGACCCCGAGGCTGCGGCACTGCTCATCGGTGCCGGTGGTGCCGACGGCCTGGGCAGCTGGGGCGATCAGGCTCGCGAGTGCGAGCGAGCCGCCGACCGCGAACGCGGCGGCGGAGGTGGATATGCGCATGTGCGGGTCTCCGCTTGTGCGGGAGGAGTGGGAGAGGCCCGAAATAGGTATGGACCAATCCGCACTCTTTCGGCCAAACGGGTGAATGGTCAAGACCACTGACCGCCTTGTCCGAACAGTCCGGTTTGATCACCGGCGGCCGCACCCCGCGCCCCGCCCCAAGATCGCCCGTAAGGCCGCCTACGATGGAGCGCGTGCTGAACCCCTTCTCCCTGCTCGCCGAGCGCTGGCAGCCCTCCGCCGCGATGGTCCGGCGCGCCACGTTCGCCGCGCTGGTGATGAGCGTGGTGATCGTCGTCACCGGCGGCGCCGTCCGGCTCACCGCCTCCGGCCTCGGCTGTACGACGTGGCCCCGCTGCACCGCCGAGAGCCTGACGCCCACCGCGGAGATGGGCTTCCACGGCATCGTCGAGTTCACCAACCGGATGCTGACGTACGTGCTGAGCGCGGCCGTCGGCTGGGCGATCCTCGCCGCGCGCTGCCACCGGCCGTGGCGGCGCAGCATGACCAAGCTCGGCTGGGCCCAGTTCTGGATCGTGATGAGCAACGCGGTCCTCGGCGGCATCACGGTGCTGACGGGCCTCAACCCGTACACCGTGGCGCTGCACATGATCGCCGCGATGGCGCTCGTCTGGGTCGCCCTCCTGATGTGGGAGCGCTCGAAGGAAGGCGACGGCGCCCCCAAGCTCGCGGTCGCCCGCCCCATCCACCAGCTCTCCTACGTCCTGGTCACCGTGGTCGGCCTCCTGGTCGCGGCAGGCACCCTGGTCACCGGAGCCGGCCACCACCCGGGCACCCCGCAGGACAACAAGATCGTCCCCCGCATCCCGATCGACTACGACAGGTTGGCCCAGTTCCACGCCGACTTCGCGTTCGTCTCGGTCGGCCTCACCATCGCGATGATCTTCGTCTTCGCAGCCGTGAAGGCCCCGCCCGCAGCCAAGGCCCGCACCAGGGAACTGCTGATCGTCCTGCTCCTTCAGGGCGTCCTCGGCTTCATCCAGTACTTCACCGACGCGCCGGAACTCATGGTCGGCCTGCACATGTTGGGCGCAAGCCTGACGTGGATCGCCGCCCTCCGCATCCCCCTCGCCCTCCGCACCCGCGAGGTAGAGGAGAAGCTCACCGAACTCCCCACCCAGGCCCCCCAGGCCGCCGCAGTCTGAGCACCGTCGCTGTGTCACAACAGCCGCCGTCCATCGTGCGTACGGATGCTCGGTGCCGAATCCTCTCGAAGCGCGTCCAGGACACGCACGGCATAGGCCTCTGCCATGCGCTCGGATACCTCGTCCGCCGTGAGCCAGCCGACTTCAATCGATTCATCCGAGAGCTGCACTTCTCCGCCCTCAGGCCGACAGCGAAAGACGAGCGCGACAACCCCTCGCCGCAGGTTCTTGTAGACCCCGGTCAGCCGCTCCACACCAGCATGGATCCCGGTCTCCTCGTAGACCTCCCGGCACACTCCGTCCTCGATGCCCTCATCCAACTCCAGCACGCCACCCGGCGGCTCCCACGCCCCGTTGTCAGCCCGCCGGATCGCCAACACCCGCCCGTCCTCCCGCACCACCACCCCCGCAACGGAAACAGAGTGGAGCGGCGTCACCTTCGCGCCGCCGGGCGGGTCAGTTCGAGGACCATCACGTCATGCCGGGCCGCGCCCTCCCAAGGGATCGCCGCCCCGACGCGCCTGTAGCCCCACGCTCGGTAGGACGCCTGGGCCGCAGTCGCCTCTGCTCGGGAGTTCAGCATCACCCGGGCATTGTCGATGCCCTCGATGAGGACGCGATGCATGCGGGTGGCGACGCCCTGGCGGCGCCACCCGGGTCGGACCGCCAGCTCGAAGAGGCCGAACGTGCGGTTGCCGTCTTCACACCGGAGATCCTCGGACACGGGATCGATCAGGGCGTCCCACCATCCGCTGTCCGCCGACAGCGGGTAGCCGTACGCCATGCCCACGACGGTGTCACCGTCGAAGGCGATCGCCGCCCGGAACCCCCGCCGACGCGCCTGCGAGCGGAACCGGCGAAACGCCCGCTCCACGTCAACCGGCCCATCGCCGTAGGGGGCCTCCGCGAACGCCTCCGCGAACACCGCCTTCAACCGGCCCTCCAGCTCGGCCGCTTGCTCACCATCCAACAGCCGAACCGCCACCATCACGCCTCCCCTGCCCATGAACGTCACGTAGTCCGTTCGGAAACGCTTCCGAGAGCAGGCCTGAGCAGGTCGAGCACATGGGCCCAGCTGTACTCGTCGCGCGCCCCGCCGGACTTGGGTTTGTGCGGCACGGCGTCGCCGATCAGGACACCCATCGACCGCAGCCGGGACAGGCTCTCCGAGTAGGCCGGGTGAGCGGCCAAGGCCGAGTTGACGTAGGGCTGGACGGCGACGGGAATGCCGAGCCCGTACGCCTCGCAGAGGATGCCCAGCGCGAGTGTGTCGGTGATTCCGAGGGCCCACTTGTTGATCGTGTTGAAGGTGGCGGAGACGACCGCGATCGCATCGGCCCCTGGCAGCGGCCGGGAACTGCCGGGTGTGCGCCAGGCCGAGCGGATCGGATAGCCGGTCTGGGCCTCGATGGCTTCCTGGTCCAGGAAGGGAAGCGTGTTCGGAGTGGCGATCACCCCGACGCTCCACCCCTCCGCGTGGGCAGCGGTGATCAGTTCGCCCACGCCATCAGCGATTCCCGAGGCGCAGACGACGACATAGAGGAAAGGCTCAGCGTGCTCGGTCAAAACCTGAACTCCTGTTCGTAGGAACACAACCCGCCCCCTTCGGCGAGTATCGTCCGAGTGGCTGCTACGAACGGAGTACCAGTATGCCCAGGCACATCTCCGAGCACACGGGCGAGCGCATCGCCCAGTACCGCAAGCTCCGCCACCTGACCCAGCGGGAACTCGCCGCTCGTGCCCATATCTCCTACAGCATGCTGACCAAGGTCGAACAGGGGGCCAAGCCGGCCACACCCGCGGTAATCGCTGCCGTCGCCCGGGCGCTGTTCGTCCAAACCGTCGATCTCACCGGTCAGCCGTACGTGACCGAGTTGCAACAGGACGAACTCGACGTGCTGATCCAGCCGATCCGCGAAGCACTCGATCTGTACGACCTCGGCGCCGATCCCGAGGTTGCCCCGCGCTCGATGGACGAACTGCACTCCGCCTCGGAGCAATTGTGCGCCCAGATCCGCGAGACCCGTATCAAGGACGCCGCCCGAACCCTTCCAGCTCTGATGATCGAGGCCACCACGGCCGCACACACGGCACCTTCCGAGAAGGCATGGCAGGTGCTGGCAAGCACCTACCGCACGGCCTACGACATCACCACGAAGTTGGGCTACAGCGATCTTTGCGTCGTGGCCTTGGACCGCATGGCCTGGGCGGCCGAGCGCGCATCCGACCCGGTGGTTGCCGGAGTCCGCCAGTACCTGCGGTCGCTGGTCTACCTTCGAGCAGGCCAGTACGACATCGGGAAGCGACTCGTAGGAGTCGGCATGGGCACCCTCGAACAAGCCGACCACAGTCGGCCCCGGGATGTGGCGGTCGGGCAACTACACCTCGGCGCAGCCATGTTGGCCGCGCGATCCGGGGACGGCGACACGGCAGCCGAACACATCGCGGAGGCCGGGCGCATCGCCGAGGTGACCGGCGAGGCCATGCGAGTGCACTGGCTCTCGTTCGGACCGACGAACGTCGCCGTCCACCAAGTTGCGACCCTGGCCGAGCAGTACCGGTACGCAGAAGCCGTCCGAGCCGCCGAGCAGGTCCAGATCCCTGCGGAGTGGCCCGCCTCGCGGGCTGCCGCACACATCGCAGAGGTGGCACGGGCACAGTTGTGGATCGGCCGCTCGGAGGCCTCGCTGAAGTCGCTGCAGCGCGCAAGGGAGCTGGCGCCACAGCAGATGCGCTACCACCCAATGGTGCGGGAGACGGTTACCGGGCTCGTCTCAGCCCGCCGCTCGACACCGGACACTCTCGCGCACCTGGCGCACTGGGCCGGCATCTGATCATCACTCTCTGAGGCTGGACTATCACCAAGGAGTGATAGTCCAACCCTTCCCTTGCGGCGATGCTCTCCGTAACGAGATCGCCACGCCAAGGAGAAGCGCCGATGAACCTCCTCTCGAACGTTGTGAGAGGCGACGCCCTGCTCCAACGGGGACCGGATGCGAGCGTCCACTCGTCCGCCGAACTGGCGACCATCTGCCTGCCGTACCGGCCCGAATCAGTGGGCGCCGCCCGGCGCTTCGTGCGCACGAAGCTGCGGGAATGGGGGCTGGACGACCTGGTGGACGACGCCGTCGTCATCGTCAGCGAACTGGCCACCAATGCGGTCGAGACCTGCTGCCGGACCCGCATGTTCGTCGGCGTCCGCCGCCCCACCGACCGGACCGTCCGCATCCTCGTCGGTGACGGGTCCCGCTCGATGCCCGTGATGGTCCAGGCCGGCCCCGACGCCACCTCCGGCCGGGGTCTGGCGATGGTCCACCGACTCACCCACGGCCGCTGGGGCGTCACGCCCCTCCCGTTCGGCAAGGTCGTCCACGCCGACCTCGCGACGCCCACGCCGACCTCCCGGTGAACTCGCCACCTCCCGAGCCGAGTTACGGCTCCGCTGACACTCCCCCGACGCTCACCCTCGCCCCCGACCCCACCCGGGTCTGGGCCGCCTACGGAGTGTCCACCGCCGCGGGCCTGCACGTCATCGCCGCGGCCCTGATCCTGATCAACCGCTCCCACTGAACTCCCGTCCGCGCCGCCGGCCCCCCGGCGCCGACCGGGGCGGGCGGGGCGGCGCGCGCCGCGACGGCGTAGCTGG
>NZ_JBHYGR010000026.1:29723-32387 GCF_042738155.1 Kitasatospora sp. NPDC059088
ATATAAAATCACCCCCCCCCTCCCAATACAACCGCCCCCCCGGCCGCGCCGCCGCCGCCGCCGAGCGGCAACCCCACCCAACACGCCTGCCGCCCTTTTTTGCTGTTCTCGCCCTCAATCACCAATGCCCAAGGAGGAACTGTCCAGATGACCACCGCACCGTGGGGCACCACCCGCATGGGGCCGTACCCCGGGTCCAGCTCGATCCCGGCCCTCACGCCCGTGATCGATCCCGAGACGCAGATCGCCGTGTTCATGGACGAGCACGGCCACACGGTCGAGATGGGTGCGCACGGCACCAGCACCGAGACCAGCACGCCCACGAGCACGGGCGGCGGCGACGGCCAGAGCGGGCAGCAGAACGCGCCCACCGACATGGACAGCATGCCCGCGAACGACCAGGACCAGGGAACGGGCTGACATGACACCGGATCGGCACCGGGCCGCCGTCCTGGTCCTGACCAACGCCTACGACGTGACAGCCGACGTAGTGCTCCGCATCCTGGCCGAACGCAGGGTCCCGGTCGTCCGGGTCGACCCCGGTGCCGATCTGCTCGAAGGTGCCCTGCTGACCGCCCAGTACCGCACGGGCGAGCAGCGGGGCGTTCTCCGCACGCCGAGCCGGGAGCTCGACCTCACCCGGGTGCGGTCGGTCTGGGTCCGCCGCCCCTCGCCCTACGAGGCACCCCCGGGGCTGGACGAGCACACGGCGAAGTTCGCCGGCTCACAGGCGTTCTGGGGCGTCGGCGGCATCCTCGCATCGCTCCCCGGAGCCCATTACGTCAATCACCCGTGGCGCATCCGCGATGCGGAGTACAAGCCCGCCCAGCTCGCCGTGGCGAGCCGGGCGGGGTTCCTGGTCCCGGACACGGTCATCACCATCGACCCCGCCGAAGCACTCCGGTTCTGCACCGACCATCCCGGTGGAGCCGTCTACAAACCGCTGTGGGACAGCCGCTTCCGCGCCGGGGACGGCACCGCACGGACCGTGTGGGTACGGGAAGTCGACCCCACCGACATCACCGACGCCGTGTCCGTCTGCCCGCACCTGTTCCAGGCCAAGGTGGACAAGGCCTTCGACGCACGGGTCACCGCCGTTGGCGACAGACTGTTCGCGGTCCGGATCGACAGCCCGGATCTCGACTGGCGCCACCAACAGGACCTGATGACGTGCGCACCGATCGAGGTACCCGAGCCGGTCGCTCGCGCGATCACCGGCTACCTCGCCGAACTCCGCCTGGCCTTCGGTGCGTTCGACTTCGCCGTGACCGCCCACGGCGACTGGAGTTTCCTTGAGTGCAATCCCAACGGCCAGTGGGCGTGGCAGCCCGCCGAGACCACTGCCGCGATCGCCCAGGCCATTGCCGACCAGTTGGAGAGAGGTCCCGACTCATGAGCACATCGGCGCAGCTCCGCGCAGCCCTGGTGGACAGCCTGACCGGGGAGGACAAGATCACCGAACCCGCCTGGGAGGACGCCGCCCGAACCGTCCCCCGGGAGCTGTTCGTCGGGTCGTTCTTCGTGCCGGTGCCGGGAAGCAACCCGACCGCCTACCGCCCCACCCACCAGCACGAGCCCGGGTGGCTGGAGCACGTCTACACCAACGAAACGCTGGTCACCCAGCTCGACGGGCGGACCCGTCCCGAGGACGTGCCCGACGGGACCGCGACCGGCACCCCGTCCTCCTCGTCCACCCTGCCGTCCCTCGTCCTGCGCATGTGGCACCAACTCGGCGTCGAGCCCGGCCACCGGGTGCTGGAGATCGGCACCGGTACCGGCTACTCGACCGCCCTCGGCGCGCACCGCCTCGGGGACACCGCCATCACCAGCGTCGAGTACGACCCGACGGTGGGCGCGGCCGCGGCTGCGGCCATCGCCGCAGCGGGCTACGCGCCCCGGCTGGTCATCGGCGACGGACTGCTCGGCGACCCGGAAGACGGTGACTACGACCGACTGATCGCCACCTGCGCGGTCCGCTACGTCCCACCCCCGTGGCTGCACCAGGTGAAGCCCGGCGGCCGGATCCTGGTCACGCTGTCGGGCTGGTCCTTCGGGTTCGGCCTCGCCCTCCTCACCGTGACCGCCCCCGGTGAGGCCGCCGGCCGCTTCCTGCCCGGCTACACCAGCTTCATGATGGCCCGCCCCCACGACCGGCCGCCCCGCCAGAGCCTGTCCCTGCTCCCCGGAGACGAACGCCCGACCAGGATCGACCCCGAGATCATCGGCACCTGGACGGGCAGCTGGGTCGCACAGCTCGCAGCGCCCTCGGCCGAGCGGATGGGAGCCGGCGGACACCAGATCCTCTCCGACGTGGCCACCGGCTCCCAGGCCCGGACCGCGCCCGACCCGGTCGGCGGGTGGAGCGTGATCCAGCGCGGCCCGCTCCGGCTCTGGGACCAGGTGGAAAGCGCGGTCGAAGCCTGGCAGCGGGCCGGCGAGCCACACCAGGAGGGCTTCGGGATCACCGTCTCGGGCTCAGGCCAGCGCGTCTGGATCGGCCAGGAGGACGGCCCGGGCTGGAACCTCCCCATCTGAACACGCTGAACACGACGGCCCGGCGCGCCCCCCGGGGGGGGCGGGGGGGACCCCCCACCCAGACACACCCCCCCCGCGGGTGTGGCCCCCGCCCGGGACCACCAGCAGGGGCGGGGGGTGAGCTTGTTG
>NZ_JBHYGR010000026.1:32397-57140 GCF_042738155.1 Kitasatospora sp. NPDC059088
GGCCCGGCCGGGGCGCCGGGCCCCGGCCCGACCCCCCCCAACACCCCCCCCCCCCCCCCCCCCCCCCCCCCCCCCCCCGCGGGCGCCCCCCCCCCCCCCCCACACCACACTCGAAGACTCAGCCGCCGAGCTGGATGCCCGCCATGCGCTTCCACTCGTACGGGCCGGTCTTGACCTTGAGGCCCAGCTCGCCCTCGAAGTTCTCGTGCAGGGTGAGTCCGGCCAGTTCGGCGGCCCGGCGGCCGACGGCGTAGGTGGGGGCGACCTGGTCGCCCCAGGCGCCGTCCGCGCCGACCACGACGATGCGGGTGGCCACGCCGCCGACGTACTCGACGACCGCGTCGGCGCTGCCGCCGTGCTGCTGGGCGAAGCTGGTGAGGTGCTTGGCGATGCGCTTGGCGCGGCGCTCGGTGCGGGCGTCCGGCGTGGCGGCGGTGGCGGTCTCTGCGCTGCTCATGCCCGCATGCTACCCACCGGTAGAGGCGCTGGCGACGGGAGCGCCCTGTGCACCGGGCCACATACTCGGAACATGACGTTCACAGGCTGGCCGGCCGAGGCGCTGGACTTCTACGAGCACCTCGAGGCCGACAACTCCAAGACCTTCTGGCAGGCCCACAAGGCGCAGTACGACGAAGCCGTACGGGCCCCGATGGAGCTGCTGCTCGCCGAGCTGGAGCCGGAGTTCGGGCCGGGGAAGATCTTCCGCCCCAACCGGGACGTCCGGTTCAGCGCCGACAAGTCCCCGTACAAGACGCACATCGGCGCGCACCTGGAGGCCGGCGGCTACGTCCAGCTCTCCGCGGACGGCCTGGCCTGCGGCAACGGGATGTACCAGCTCGCCCCGGACCAGCTGGACCGCTACCGCGCCGCCGTCGCGGAGGACGTCAGCGGCGCCGAGCTGGAGCGGGTGATCGCCCGGGTGGAGAAGGACGGCCCGCAGGTCCACGGCCGGGACTCCCTCAAGTCCGCCCCGCGCGGCTACCCGAAGGACCACCCGCGGATCGGGCTGCTGCGCCACAAGGGCCTGGTGGCCTGGCAGGAGTGGGAGCCCGCGAAGTGGCTCGGCACCCGCACCGCCCACACCCGGATCGCCGCCTTCCTGCGCGCCTCCCAGCCGCTCAAGGACTGGCTGGACGACCACGTCGGCCCCTCCGAGCTACCGGCCCGGTGACGACACGAAGACAACGCGAAGAGCCCCGGTCCACCAGGACCGGGGCTCTTCGCTCAACCAGAAACGGGGGCCTTACTTCACGAACGGGTCGATCGCGCACACCACGAACAGCAGCGACAGGTAGGTGATCGACCAGTGGAACAGCCGCATCTCCTTGAGCTTGGCGCCCACGATCCCGGCCTTGGCCCGCCCGTACAGCGCGTGCGCCTCGCGCAGCCAGAACCCGCCGAGCAGCACCGCGGCGACGGGGTACAGCCAGCTCATGTGCCCGAGCGGCCAGACGGCCAGCGAGACCGCGACCATCACCCAGGAGTAGGCGACGACCTGCTTGCCGACGGCCACGTTGCCCTTGACGACCGGGAGCATCGGCACGCCGGCCCGCTCGTAGTCGTCGCGCACCTTCATCGACAGCACCCAGGTGTGCGGCGGGGTCCAGAAGAAGACCACCAGGAACAGCGCGACCGCCGCCCAGGACACCGAGTCGGTCACCGAGGACCAGCCGATCAGCACCGGCATGCAGCCGGCGATGCCGCCCCAGACGATGTTCTGCGAGGTGCGCCGCTTGAGCCCCAGCGTGTAGACGAACACGTAGAACAGCAGCGCGCCGAGCGCGAGTCCGGCGGAGAGCCAGTTGACCCCAAAGCCGAGCAGCAGGGTGGAGAGGACGCCGAGCACGATGCCGAAGACCAGCGCCTCGCGCGGGGACACCATCCCGGTGACGATCGGCCGCCGCTCGGTGCGGGTCATCAGCGCGTCGATGTCGCGGTCGATGTACATGTTGAGGGCGTTGGCACCGCCCGCCGACAGGTAGCCGCCGACCACGACCTTGAGCACCAGCAGCATGTTCGGCACGCCCTGTTGGGCCAGGAACATCACCGGCACGGTGCTCATCAGCAGCAGCTCGATGATCCGCGGCTTGGTCAGTGCGACGAAGGCGCCGACACGGGCCCCGATGGGCCGGTGCGCAGGAGTCGCCCCGGTGACCCCGGCGGGACGGGTTTCGACGGCGGTCACTAACACCCCAACTGAAGATGAAACTTCGCAGGCGTCCACAGGAACGAAGGGTCCCGAATCGTCCGCTCTGCGCGTACCACGACACCATAGACGCTCCATACATCCCAACCGGCTCCGGGGTCCCCCGGCGGGGCGGACGGCCCTCCCCCGGGTCAACCGACTGGGTGAAGCCACGAAGCGCCTCCGCCGCGTCCCCGCAACCCGCCTTGACCACCCGGGCGGCGCGCCCAGCCGAATCGGGAGAGCCTGGGACGAAAGGGATCAGAACGCCCTAGTGGGAATCACCATGCGGAAATCCCGGTTGTCCCGGCACGGAGGGTGAGCCCCGGCCCGGACGGTAGGCTCGCACGCAGAAGCGGGATCTACCCTCCGTGACCGGCACCATCCACAGTCGGGACCACAGCGCCGTGGCCGACCCGGTCCCCATTCACGGGGTCACTCTTCACAATGGAAGGAGCCCTGAGACAGGGTGAGCACTGCGCCGAAGAACGCATTCGAGTGGAGCGACCTGGACGAGCGCACGGTTGACACGGCGCGGGTCCTGGCGATGGACGCTGTCCAGAAGGTCGGTAACGGGCACCCCGGGACGGCCATGTCGCTGGCCCCCGCGGCCTACCTGATCTTCCAGCGCTTCCTGCGCCACGACCCGACCGACCCGGCCTGGGTCGGCCGCGACCGCTTCGTCCTCTCCCCCGGGCACACCAGCCTGACGCTCTACACCCAGCTGTACTTCTCGGGCTACGGCCTGGAGCTGGACGACCTCAAGGCCTTCCGCGTGGCCGGCAGCCGCACCCCGGGCCACCCGGAGCACGGCCACACCGCGGGCGTGGAGACCACCACCGGACCGCTCGGCCAGGGCATCGCCAACGCGGTCGGCATGGCGATGGCCGCCCGTTACGAGCGCGGCCTGTTCGACCCGGAGGCGGCGGCCGGCGAGTCCCCCTTCGACCACACCGTCTGGGCCATCGTCTCCGACGGCGACCTGGAGGAGGGCATCTCGGCCGAGGCCTCCTCGCTGGCCGGCCACCAGAAGCTGGGCAACCTGGTCGCCCTGTACGACGACAACCACATCTCGATCGAGGGCGACACCGAGACCGCCTTCTCCGAGGACGTCCTCAAGCGTTACGAGGCGTACGGCTGGGACGTCCAGCGGGTCACCCCGAAGGCCAACGGCGACATCGACGTCGAGGCCCTCGCCGGTGCGCTGGCCGCCGCCAAGGCCGAGACCTCCCGCCCGTCGCTGATCGCGATGCGCACGATCATCGCCTGGCCGGCCCCGGACGCCCAGAACACCGCCAAGGCGCACGGCTCCGCGCTCGGTGCCGCCGAGATCGCCGCCACCAAGAAGGTCCTGGGCTTCGACCCGGAGAAGACCTTCGAGGTCAGCGACCAGGTCATCGAGCACGCCCGTCAGGTCATCAAGCGGGGCAAGGCCGCCCGCGACCAGTGGCAGCAGGGCTTCGACGCCTGGCGCGCCGCGAACGCCCACCGGGCCGCCGAGTTCGACCGCATCCAGGCCGGCGAGCTGCCCGAGGGCTGGAAGAAGGCCGTCCCCTCCTTCCCGGCCGGCAAGGACGTCGCCACCCGCAAGGCCTCCGGCGAGACCCTCAAGGCGCTCGGCGCGGTGATCCCGGAGCTGTGGGGCGGCTCGGCCGACCTCGCGGAGTCCAACCTCACCACCATCGACGAGGACAGCTCCTTCCTCCCCGAGGGCAACCCGCTGAAGTCGGCGAGCCCGTACGGCCGGACGATCCACTTCGGCATCCGCGAGCACGCCATGGGCTCGACCATGAACGGCATCGCCCTGCACGGCAGGACCCGCGTGTACGGCGGCACCTTCCTGGTCTTCGCCGACTACATGCGCCCGGCCGTGCGCCTGGCCGCGCTGATGAAGCTGCCGGTCACCTACGTCTGGACGCACGACTCGATCGGCCTCGGCGAGGACGGCCCGACCCACCAGCCGGTGGAGCACATGGCCTCGCTGCGCGCCATCCCGGGCCTGGCCATGGTCCGCCCGGCCGACGCCAACGAGACGGCCGTCGCCTGGCGCACCGTGATCGAGCGCCAGACCAGCCACCCCGGCCCGGTCGGCCTCGCGCTCACCCGCCAGAACGTCCCGACCTTCGACCGCGAGGTCTTCGCCTCCGCCGAGGGCACCGCCAAGGGCGCCTACGTGCTGGCCGAGGCCGGCAACGGCGACCCGCAGGTGATCCTGCTGGGCACCGGCTCCGAGGTCCAGCTGGCCGTCAAGGCCCGCGAGGTCCTGGAGGCCGAGGGCATCGCGACCCGCGTGGTCTCGGTCCCGTCCTTCGAGTGGTTCCAGGAGCAGGACCAGGCCTACCGCGACAGCGTGCTGCCGCCGTCGGTCAAGGCCCGCGTCTCGGTCGAGGCCGGCATCGCCCAGGGCTGGCGCGAGCTGGTCGGCGACCACGGCCGGATCGTCTCGCTGGAGCACTTCGGTGCCTCCGCCGACTACCAGGTGCTGTTCGAGGAGTTCGGCCTGACCTCCGAGCGCGTCGTCGCCGAGGCGCACAACGCCCTGCGCTCCCTCGAAGCCGTCAACCGCTAGCAGTTCCCGCGGCCGGGCCCGAGACCCGCACGTCGACGGCCCGGCCCCTCTGACTACCCCACGAAGCAGAAGAAGACGAAGGACTGAAGCACCATGACTGACGCACTGAAGCGCCTCAGCGACGAAGGCGTTGCGATCTGGCTGGACGACCTCAGCCGCGCGCGGCTGAACTCCGGCAACCTGGCCGAGCTGGTGCAGAACAAGCACGTGGTGGGTGTCACCACCAACCCGACCATCTTCCAGAAGGCCATCGCCGGCAGCGGCGACAGCTCCTACGACGGCCAGCTGCGCGACCTCGCCGTCCGCGGGGTCACCACCGACGAGGCGATCCGCATGATCACCACCTCGGACGTGCGCGACGCCGCGGACGTGCTGCGCCCGGTCTACGACGCCTCCAACGGCCGTGACGGCCGGGTCTCCATCGAGGTCGACCCGCGTCTGGCGCACGAGACCGCCCCGACCGTGGCCGAGGCCAAGCAGCTGTGGTGGCTGGTCGACCGCCCGAACGTCCTGATCAAGATCCCCGCCACCCAGGCCGGCCTGCCGGCCATCGCCGCGGTCATCGGCCTGGGCATCAGCGTCAACGTCACGCTGATCTTCTCGCTGGAGCGCTACAAGGCCGTCATCGACGCCTACCTGACCGGCCTGGAGGCCGCCAAGGCCAAGGGCCTGGACCTCTCCCAGATCGAGTCGGTGGCCTCCTTCTTCGTGTCCCGCGTGGACACCGAGATCGACAAGCGCCTGGACAAGATCGGCGGCGACGCCAAGGACCTGCGCTCCAAGGCCGCGCTGGCCAACGCCCGCCTCGCCTACCAGGCGTACGAGGAGGTCTTCGGCTCGGTCGACGGCAGGACCGCCGGCAGCGCCCGCTGGAAGGCCCTGGAGGACGCCGGCGCCAAGCCGCAGCGCCCGCTGTGGGCCTCGACCGGCGTCAAGGACCCGGCCCTGCCGGACACCCTGTACGTCACCGAGCTGGTCGCCCCGGGCACCGTCAACACCATGCCCGAGGCCACCCTGGACGCCACCGGCGACCACGGCGTGGTCACCGGCAACACCATCGTCCCCAACTACGCCGACGCCAAGGCCGTCCTGGACGCCATCGCGGCCGCCGGCGTGGACTACGACGACGTCGTCCAGGTGCTGGAGGACGAGGGCGTGCAGAAGTTCGAGCAGTCCTGGCAGGAGCTGCTCGACACCGTCACCGCCTCGCTGGCCGCGTTCGCCAACGAGAAGTGAACCCCCGCTCACACAGCCAGCGCACGAAAGCGGAGCACACCAAGTGAGCACTGATTTCCCCGAGTTGACGTCGGAATCGGACGCGGACGACCTCCCGGCCGCCCCCGTCAACCCGCTTCGTGACCCCTCCGACCGGCGGCTCCCGCGCATCGCGGGGCCGTCCGGTCTGGTCATCTTCGGGGTCACCGGCGACCTGTCCCGCAAGAAGCTGATGCCGGCCATCTACGACCTGGCCAACCGGGGTCTGCTGCCGCCGGGCTTCTCCCTGGTGGGCTTCGCCCGCCGCGAGTGGGAGGACGAGGACTTCGCCAAGGAGGTCCACGACGCGGTCAAGGAGCACGCCCGGACCCAGTTCCGGGAGGAGGTCTGGCAGCAGCTCGCCAAGGGCATGCGCTTCGTCCAGGGCACCTTCGACGACGACGAGGCCTTCGACAAGCTCCGCGAGACCATCGAGGAGCTGGACAAGGCCCAGGGCACCGGCGGCAACTTCGCCTTCTACCTGTCCGTCCCGCCGAAGT
This sequence comes from Kitasatospora sp. NPDC059088, assembly GCF_042738155.1. Taxonomy (NCBI): domain Bacteria; kingdom Bacillati; phylum Actinomycetota; class Actinomycetes; order Kitasatosporales; family Streptomycetaceae; genus Kitasatospora; species Kitasatospora sp. NPDC059088. The sequence goes on from NZ_JBHYGR010000026.1 coordinate 38,906, forward strand.
TCTTCCCCACGGTCGTCCAGCAGCTCAAGAAGCACGGCCTGGCCGACCCGCCGCAGGGCTCCTGGCGCCGCGCCGTCATCGAGAAGCCCTTCGGCCACGACCTGGAGAGCGCCCAGGAGCTCAACAAGGTCGTCCACGAGGTCTTCCCGCGCGACGAGGTCTTCCGGATCGACCACTACCTGGGCAAGGAGACGGTCCAGAACATCCTGGCACTGCGCTTCGCCAACCAGATGTTCGAGCCGATCTGGAACCGGTCGTACGTCGACCACGTGCAGATCACCATGGCCGAGGACATCGGCATCGGCGGCCGGGCCGGCTACTACGACGGCATCGGCTCCGCCCGTGACGTCATCCAGAACCACCTGCTCCAGCTGATGGCGCTCACCGCCATCGAGGAGCCGGCGTCCTTCCACCCGAAGGCGCTGGTGGCCGAGAAGCTCAAGGTGCTCAGCGCCGTCAAGCTCCCGGCCGACCTCGGCCGGCACACCGTGCGCGGCCAGTACGCGGCCGGCTGGCAGGGCGGCGAGGAGGTGGTCGGCTACCTGGACGAGGACGGCATCAACCCGGACTCCAAGACCGACACCTACGCGGCCATCAAGCTGGAGATCAACAACCGCCGCTGGGCGGGCGTCCCGTTCTACCTGCGCACCGGCAAGCGGCTGGGCCGCCGGGTCACCGAGATCGCGGTGGTCTTCCAGCGCGCCCCGTACCTGCCGTTCGACTCCTACGCGACCGAGGAGCTGGGGCAGAACGCCCTGGTCATCCGGGTCCAGCCGGACGAGGGCGTGACGGTGCGGTTCGGCTCCAAGGTGCCGGGCACCTCCTTCGAGGTCCGGGACGTCACGATGGACTTCGCCTACGGCGAGTCCTTCACCGAGTCCAGCCCGGAGGCGTACGAGCGGCTCATCCTCGACGTGCTGCTCGGCGACGCCAACCTGTTCCCGCGCCACCAGGAGGTCGAGCTCTCCTGGCAGATCCTCGACCCGATCGAGAAGTACTGGGACGCCCACGGCAAGCCCGCCCAGTACGCGGCGGGCACCTGGGGCCCCACCGAGGCGGACGAGATGCTCGCACGAGACGGCAGGAGCTGGCGGCGGCCATGAAGATCGACCTCACCAACACGACGTCCAGCAAGATCAACGCCGCGCTGATGGAGGCGCGCCGGACCAGCGGCTCCACCGCCGCCGGCATGGTGCTCACCCTGGTCATCGTGACCGACGAGGGCAGCGCCTACGACGCCCTCAAGGCCGCCAACGAGGCCTCCCGCGAGCACCCGATGCGCACCCTCGCGGTGATCAAGCGCGCCGGCCGCTCGCCCCGGGCCCGCGCCGAGACCCGGCTGGACGCCGAGATCCTGGTCGGCTCGGACGCCGGCTCCGGAGAAACGGTCATCCTGCGCATGCACGGCGAACTCGCCTCGCACGCCCAGTCGGTGGTCCTGCCGCTGCTGCTGCCGGACGCCCCGACCGTGGTCTGGTGGCCGGACAACGCGCCGCAGCACCCGGCGCAGGACCCGCTGGGCGCGCTCGCCCAGCGCCGGATCACCGACGCCGTCACCGCCGAGTCCCCGGTCGGCCAGCTCGCCCATCGGGCCCAGAGCTACACCCCGGGCGACACCGACCTGGCCTGGACCCGGATCACCGGCTGGCGCTCGATGCTGGCCGCCGCGCTGGACCAGCGGCCGGCCGCCGTCAGCTCGGTGGTGGTCGAGGGCGAGTCCTACAACCCCAGCGTCGAGCTGCTCGGCCTGTGGCTGCTCAACCGGCTGAACGTGCCGGTCGAGCGGGTCGTCACCGGCGGCCCCGGCATCACCGCGGTGCACCTGCGCACCAAGGACGGGGACATCACCCTGGACCGTCCGGACGGCCTGATGGGCACGCTCTCCATGCCCGGTTCGCCGGACCGCCAGGTGGCGCTCAAGCGGCGCGAGACCTCGGAGCTGATCGCCGAGGAGCTGCGCCGGCTGGACCCGGACGACATCTACTCGTCGGCCGTGCGTACGTCCGTCGAGCGGCTGCGCGAGCCCTCGGAGCAGACCGCCCCGGTGGCCGCGGCCGAGCCCGTCGCCGACGCGGCGGCCGCGGCCGCCGACGCCGCGGTGGCCGACCCGGCCCGGGTGACCGCCGACGCGGACAAGCCCGCCGCGAAGAAGGCCGCGGGCAAGCGCGCCGCCAAGGGCAGCGCATGACGGCCGCGACCCCGCAGCTGGTCGTCCACCGGGACAAGGAGCTGATGGCCCAGGCGGCCGCGGCCCGACTGATCACCCGGATCGTGGACGCCCAGGCCGCCCGCGGCACCGCCTCGGTGGTGCTCACCGGCGGCCGCAACGGCAACGCCCTGCTGGCCGCGATCGCCGCCTCCCCGGCGCGCGACGCGGTCGACTGGGGCCGGCTGGACCTGTGGTGGGGCGACGAGCGCTTCGTCCCCGCCGCCGACCCGGACCGCAACGCCGTCCAGGCCCGCGCCGAGCTGCTGGACGCCGTCCCGCTCGACCCGGCGCGGGTGCACGAGATGCCCGCCTCGGACGGGGTGGACGGCTCGGACGTGGAGGCGGCCGCCGCCCGCTACGCGGAGGAGCTGGCCAAGGCCGCCGGACCGGGCGACCGGCTCGGCGTCCCGGCCTTCGACGTGCTGCTGCTCGGCGTCGGCCCGGACACCCACGTCGCCTCGCTCTTCCCGGAGCACCCGGGCGTGCGGGAGACCGAGCTGACCGTGATCGGCGTGCGCGGGGCCCCCAAGCCCCCGCCGACCCGGGTCTCGCTCACCCTCCCGGCGATCCGGGCGGCCCGCGAGGTCTGGCTGCTGGCCGCCGGCGAGGACAAGGCGGGCGCGGTCGCGCTGGCCCTGTCCGGCCCCGGCGAGCTCCAGGCGCCCGCCTCCGGCGCGTACGGCCGCAGCCGCACCCTGTGGCTGCTGGACCGCGCCGCCGCCGAACGGATCCCGCCGCAGCTGTACCCGCCGGCCTCGGCGTAACAGCCGTCCCGGCCGCCGCGGCCGGGACGGCTGGGAACGCCGGAAACAGCAGGAACAGCAGGAACAGCAGGAACGCCGAAGGGCGCCCCCGTCACTCGACGGGTGGCGCCCTTTGTCGTCAGCTCCTCAGATCTCGCCGCGCAGCTTGGCCAGCGCCTCGGCGAGGATCGCCTCGCCGTCGGCGTCGGTGCGCCGCTCCCGGACGTAGGCGAGGTGGGTCTTGTACGGCTCGTTGCGCGAGGGCGCCGGCGGGTTGTGCTCGTCCTGCCCGGCCGGGAAGCCGCAGCGCGGGCAGTCCCAGGTGTCCGGGATGACGGCCTCGGCGGCGAAGCTGGGGCGCGTCTCGTGCTTGTTGGCGCACCAGAAGGAGATCCTGTTGCGCGGAGCGGACTCGCCGCGCTCCGCCTCCCCCATCGGGCCTGCCCCGACCCTGCTCCCACGGATGGCGTTGCCACTTGCCACGGTCTGACTCCCTGCGTGCTGGTGCGCCGACCCGCCGCGGTGCGCGTCGGTGGCGAAAGTCGTCCTAGTGTAAGCAGGACTTAAGCCTCCGCCACCATCGCCTCCGCCCCCGACCGTCCCAGGATAGGCGCTCGGGCGACGGGGCGTCAGGGCTGCGTCAGCTCTTGTACTTCAGGACCAGGCCCAGCGCCATGATGGAGGCGAACCAGCCGATGCCGACCACGATGGTGATGCGGTCCAGGTTGCGCTCGGCCACCGCCGAACCGCCACCGGTGGACATGGCACCGCCACCGAACATGTCCGACAGGCCGCCGCCCTTCCCCTTGTGCAGGAGCACCAGCAGGATCATCAGCAGGCTGAAGATGATCAGGGCAATCGAGAACCCGAGAACCACGACCGGACCAACTCTCTCGTATCTTCGGCGACGGGGCCGGACCGCTGTCGGCGGTCCGGCCCCAAAGCCTACGTTGCTGCGGCGGCGTTAGCCTACTGCCTGCTCACGGTAGCGCACGATCTTGACGAACTCGTCGGCGTCCAGCGAGGCACCGCCGATCAGGCCGCCGTCGATGTCGGGCTTGGCCATCAGGCCGGCCGCGCTCGACGACTTGACCGAACCGCCGTACAGCACACGGACCTTGTCGGCCAGCTCGGCGCTGTACAGCTCGGCCAGGCGGACCCGGATCGCGGCGCAGACCTCCTGCGCGTCCTCCGGGGTGGCCACCTCGCCGGTGCCGATCGCCCAGACCGGCTCGTAGGCGACCACGATCGACTCGGCCTGGTCCGCCGGGACGCCCTCCAGGGCGCCGTCCAGCTGGGCCAGGGTGTGCTCGACGTGGGTGCCGGCCTTGCGGATCTCCAGCGGCTCGCCGATGCACAGGATCGGGGTGACCCCGGCCCGGTAGGCGGCCTTGACCTTGGCGTTGACGATCTCCTCGTTCTCGCCGTGGTACTGGCGGCGCTCCGAGTGGCCGATCACCGCGTAGGTGCACTGGAGCTTGGCCAGCATCGGTCCGGAGACCTCGCCGGTGTAGGCGCCGCCGTCGTGCCGCGAGATGTCCTGCGAGCCGTACTTGATCTTCAGCTTGTCGCCGAAGACCAGGGTCTGCACCGACCGCAGGTCGGTGAACGGCACCAGGACGGCGACCTCGACGGCCTCGTAGTCCTTGTCGGCCAGCGCGAAGGCCAGCTTCTGGGTGTGCTGGATGGCCTCGAGGTGGTTGAGGTTCATCTTCCAGTTGCCCGCCATCAGCGGGAGACGCTCAGTCATCTGTTTCTCAGTCCTCCAGGGCGGCGAGACCGGGAAGGGTCTTGCCCTCCAGGTACTCGAGGCTCGCGCCACCGCCGGTCGAGATGTGTCCGAAGGCGTTCTCGTCGAAGCCCAGGATGCGGACGGCCGCGGCGGAGTCGCCGCCACCGACCACGGTGAACGCGTCGCTGTCCAGCAGGCCCTGCGCGACGGCCTTGGTGCCGTTCGCGTAGTCGGGGTGCTCGAAGACGCCCATCGGACCGTTCCAGAACACGGTGCCCGCGTCGGCCAGCTTCGCCGCGTACAGCTCGCGGGTCTTCGGGCCGATGTCCAGGCCCTCCTGGTCGGCCGGGATGGCGTCCGAGGAGACGATGTCGTAGGTCGCCGGGGTCTTGCCCTTGAGGTCCGGGAACTCGGCCGAGACCAGGACGTCCACCGGCAGCACGAACTCGACGCCGCGCGCCTCGGCCCGGGCCAGGTACTCCAGGCAGACCGGGATCTGGTCCGCCTGCAGCAGCGAGATGCCGACCTCGTGGCCCTGGGCCTTGAGGAAGGTGTACGCCATGCCGCCGCCGATCAGGATCCGGTCGGCCTTCTCCAGCAGGTTGTCGATCACGCCGAGCTTGTCGGACACCTTGGCGCCGCCGAGCACCACCACGTACGGGCGCTTGACGTCCTCGGTCAGCTTCTTGAGCACGCCGACCTCGGTGGCGATCAGGTCGCCGGCGGCGTGCGGCAGCAGGGCCGGCAGGTCGTACACCGAGGCGTGCTTGCGGTGCACGGCGCCGAAGCCGTCGCCGACGTACAGGTCGGCCAGGGCGGCCAGCCGCTCGGCGAAGGCCTTGCGCTCGGCGTCGTCCTTGCTGGTCTCACCGGCGTTGAAGCGCAGGTTCTCCAGCAGCGCGACCTCGCCGCCGGACAGCGCGGCGACGGTGGCCGTGGCGGACTCGCCCACGGTGTCGGTGGCGAAGGCGACCGGCTTGCCGAGGATCTCGCCGAGCCGCTCGGCGACCGGGGCGAGCGAGAACTGCGGGTCCGGCTCACCCTTGGGGCGGCCGAGGTGGGAGGCGACGACGACCCTGGCGCCGCGCTCGACGAGCTTGGCGATGGTCGGCGCCACGGCGCGGATCCGGCCGTCGTCGGTGATCCGGCCGTCCGACAGCGGGACGTTCAGGTCGGCGCGCACGAAGACGCGCTTGCCGGCGACGTCCAGGTCTTCGATGGTCTTCACGGGTTCTTCTGTCTCCTGGGGAGATGGTTGATGCGCAGAGGCGGCACGGCGCAGGGGCCGCCTGAGAAGTCCTTGTACGCAGAACGAGGGCCCGGTCGGCACGTTGTCGCCGTCCGGGCCCTCGCCCCTACATCACGTCAGCTCCCACTGCGTCAGAGCTGGCCACCGACGAGGGTGACCAGGTCCACGACGCGGTTCGAGTAGCCCCACTCGTTGTCGTACCAGCCGAGCACCTTGACCTGGTTGCCCTGGACCATGGTGAGCTGCGAGTCGAAGATGCAGGAGGCCGGGTCGTTGACGATGTCCGACGACACGATCGGGTCCTCGGTGTAGGCCAGGATGCCCTTGAGGGAACCCTCCGCCGCCTTCTGGAAGGCCGCGTTGACCTCCTCCTTGGTGACCTCGCGCTCCAGGGTGACGACCAGGTCGGTGATCGAGCCGGTCGGGACCGGGACGCGCAGCGAGGTGCCGTCCAGCTTGCCCTTCAGCTCCGGCAGGACCAGGGCGGTCGCCTTGGCGGCACCGGTCGAGGTCGGGATGATGTTCTGCGAGGCCGCACGAGCACGGCGCAGGTCCTTGTGCGGGAAGTCCAGGGTCACCTGGTCGTTGGTGAACGCGTGGACGGTGGTCATCAGACCCTTGACGATGCCGAAGCTCTCGTTCAGCACCTTCGCCATCGGCGCCACGCAGTTCGTGGTGCAGGAGGCGTTGGAGATGATGTGGTGGTTGGCGGCGTCGTACTTCTCGTCGTTGACACCCAGGACGATGGTGACGTCCTCGTCGGTGGCGGGCGCCGAGATGATGACCTTCTTCGCGCCGGCGGCGAGGTGCTTCTTCGCGGCCTCGGCCTTGGTGAAGATGCCGGTGGACTCGACGACGATGTCGACGCCCAGGGCGGCCCACGGCAGGTTGGCGGGGTCACGCTCGGCGGTCACCTTGAAGGTGTGGCCGTCGACGGTGATGCTGTCCTCGGTGTGCGAGACCTCGGCCTGGAGGGTGCCCAGGGTGGTGTCGTACTTGAGCAGGTGAGCCAGGGTCTTCGTGTCGGTGAGGTCGTTGACACCGACGATCTCGATGTCCGCGCCCTGGGCCTTGACGGCGCGGAAGAAGTTGCGGCCGATGCGGCCGAAGCCGTTGATGCCTACCCGGATCGTCACGAACCGATCTCCTCGTTAGGTACGCCGGCGCTGAGCCGACGGGGATGAGATTTGGGAAGTCCCCGACCGCCTACGACCCTACCTCTCCCGACCCTGGGAGGGCACATCGCGCCACCTGGCAAGACGTGGCGTGGCGCGTTCCGGGGCCCTCCGTCCTTGCCCCTCCGGGCCGTTGGTCCTGGTCAAGTGGTCTTGACCAATTTCGGATCCCCGTCCGACCCCCGTCCGACCCCGGACACGACGACGGCCGGTGCCCGGAATCCGGACACCGGCCGCTGCTACTCGCCCGCTCGCCTCCGGGGCGCTCTGACCCGGCGCCGACGGTCGGCTCTCCCTCGCTCGCTTCTCCCTTTCGGCACCGGCGCGCCCCTTCGACTCGGGGCGGTCCGGTCATCGACCGCGAACGATCAGTTGAGCGCCATCTCGTCGGTCAGGTTGGCCTCGGTGCTCGGCAGGCCCAGCTCGGCCGCCCGCTTGTCGGCCATCGCCAGCAGGCGGCGGATCCGGCCGGCCACCGCGTCCTTGGTCAGCGGCGGGTCGGCGAGCGCGCCCAGCTCCTCCAGCGAGGCCTGCTTGTGCTGCATCCGCAGCTGGCCGGCCGCCGCCAGGTGCTCGGGCACCTCCTCGCCGAGGATCTCCAGCGCGCGCTGCACCCGGGCGCCGGCCGCCACCGCGGCGCGGGCCGAGCGGCGCAGGTTGGCGTCGTCGAAGTTGGCGAGCCGGTTCGCGGTGGCCCGGACCTCGCGCCGCATCCGGCGCTCCTCCCAGGCGAGCACCGACTCGTGCGCCCCCAGCCGGGTCAGCAGCGCGCCGATCGCGTCACCGTCGCGGATGACCACCCGGTCCACCCCGCGCACCTCGCGGGCCTTGGCCGGGATGCCGAGCCGGCGGGCCGCGCCGACCAGGGCCAGCGCCGCCTCCGAGCCGGGGCAGGTGATCTCCAGCGAAGAGGAGCGGCCCGGCTCGGTGAGCGAGCCGTGCGCCAGGAAGGCCCCGCGCCAGGCGGCCTCGGCGTCGCAGGTGGCCCCGGAGACGACTGCCGGGGGCAGGCCCCGGATCGGCCGGCCGCGGCCGTCCACCAGCCCGGTCTGGCGCGCGAGCAGCTCGCCGTCCTTGACCACCCGGACGACGAAGCGGCTGCCGCGCCGCAGGCCGCCGGGCGCCATCACCACGAGGTCGGAGGAGTGCCCGAAGATCTCCAGCAGGTCCTTGCGCAGCCGCCGCGCCGCCGCGCCGGTGTCCAGCTCCGCCTCGATCACGATGCGGCCGCTCACGATGTGCAGCCCGCCCGCGAACCGCAGGATCGCCGACACCTCAGCCTTGCGACAGCAGGCCCGGGTGACCGGGAGCCGGCTGATCTCGTCCTTCACCGCTGGAGTCATCGCCATGGCCCGATCCTTCCATGTGTCCGGAAAATCCGGTCGTACGCGGCTGCCAACAGCTCCGGGTCGTGTCGCGGGGTGCCGTCGGTGCGGGCTACCGTGCCGAGCACCAGTGCGGCACCCATCCGCTCGGCGGCCTTCTCCAGTCCGGCCAGGTCCGCCTGGCCGAAGGCGCCGCCCGTGACGGCGCGCTCGTCCACCAGGATCGCATCCACCGCGAGGTCGGGAGCGTGGTCGGCGATGACCTCCAGGTGGCGCTGCGGGGTGAAGCCCTCGGTCTCCCCGGGCTGCGGGGCCAGGTTCAGGGTGAGCAGGCGGCGGGCGCGGGTCTCCACCAGCGCCTTGGCCAGCTCGGGCACCAGCAGGTGCGGCAGCACGCTGGTGAACCAGGAGCCGGGGCCGAGCACCACCCAGTCCGCCTCCCGGACCGCCGTGACGGCCTCCGGGACGGCCGGCGGCCCGTCCGGCAGCAGCCGGATCGACTGCACGGTGCCGGGGGTGACGGCCACGTCGGCCTGGCCGCGGACGGCGGTGAGCTCGGCCGGGCGGGCCGGGTCGTGGCCGCGCACGGTGGCCTCGATGTCCAGCGGCACCGCCGACATCGGCAGCACCCGGCCCTGGACGTTCAGCAGCCGGCCGACCCAGTCCAGCGCCGCGACCGGGTCGCCGAGCTTCTCCCACAGCGCCACGATCAGCAGGTTGCCGACGGCGTGGCCGCCCAGCTCGCCGTTGCCGGTGAAGCGCTGCTGGATCACCTCGGACCAGGTGCGGCCCCAGTCGTCGTCCCCGCACAGCGCGGCCAGCGCCTTGCGCAGGTCGCCGGGCGGCAGCACCCCCAGCTCCTCGCGCAGCCGCCCGCTGGAGCCGCCGTCGTCGGCGACGGTGACCACCGCCGTGAGGTCGCTGGTGAGCCGGCGCAGCGCGGACAGCGACGCGGACAGGCCCTGCCCGCCGCCGAGCGCCGTGATCCGGGGGGCCGGATTGGCCCGGGCGGGACTGCTCCGCGGCCGACCCGGCGACGGGCCGGCCGCCCGCTCCGCGGTCCTGCTCTGCAGCTGTCGCCCGGGCACGTATCCCGCCACAATCACCTCGCGTTCCTCGGCCCCGCCACCGGCTCCGCCGGCGGCCCGGCAGGGAAGGCGGCGGTTACTCCCGACCCATGTCACGGTGGACGAGCACCGTCTCGACTCCGTCGGCGATGAGACGCTTGGTCAGACGCTCGGACATGGCGACGCTACGGTGCTTGCCACCGGTGCAGCCTACGGCAAGCGTCATGTAGCGCTTCCCCTCCCTGCGGTAACCCTCGGTGACGATGCGCAGCAGCTCGGCGTAGCCGTTCAGGAACTCGTTGGCGCCGGGCTGCTGGAACACGTAGTCGGCGACGTCCGAGTCGGTGCCGGTACGGGCCCGCAGCTCGGGCACCCAGTGCGGGTTCGGCAGGAAGCGGCAGTCCACCACCAGGTCGGCGTCGACCGGCAGGCCGTACTTGAAGCCGAAGGACATCACGGTGGCGCGCAGCTCGGGCTCGTCGTGGTCGGCGAACTGGGCGTCCAGCTTGGCGCGCAGCTGGTGCACGTTGAGGTTGGAGGTGTCGATCACCAGGTCGGCCTCGCCGCGCAGGTCGCGCAGCAGGTCGCGCTCCTGGGCGATGCCGTCCACGATCCGGCCGTCGGCCTGCAGCGGGTGCGGGCGGCGCACGCTCTCGAAGCGGCGGACCAGTGCGTCGTCGGAGGAGTCCAGGAAGACCACCCGGAGCCGGACGCCGCGCTTCTCCAGCTCGTCCAGCGAGGTCAGCAGGTCGTCGAAGAACTGGCGGCCGCGGACGTCCACGACGACGCCGATCCGGGCGACGTTGCCCTGGGAACGGGCGCCCAGGTCGACCATGGTCGGGATCAGGGCCGGCGGCAGGTTGTCCACCACGAACCAGCCCAGGTCCTCCAGGCACTTCGCGGCGGTGGAGCGGCCGGCTCCGGACATGCCGGAGATGATCACCAGCTCCGGTGCGTTCTCGGCCACGTCTGACACGGTCACTTCGGTTCCCCGCTCTCGGTCTTTCTGCTGGGGAGAACGCGCACGGCACGGCCGCCCTTCCCCGTCCCGGACAGTCCGGCGGGGTCGGGGCGCGCCGACAGACGGGCGGCGTCGGCCGTCATGGCGTCTCCTGGGATGGTGCGGTCTGGGGTGCTGCGGCCACCGGCTCGGCGGCCTCGTCGGCCCCGTCCTCGATGATCTCGCCGGTCGCGGTGTTGACCGCGGGTGCGGCGGGTGTACGGGACGACAACGCCGCCGCAACAGTTTCCGCGGTGCGGCGCCCGATGCCGGGTACCGCGCAGAGTTCGTCGACGGTGGCGGCCCGGAGCCTCTTCAGCGAGCCGAAGTGCTTGAGCAGCGCCTGGCGGCGAGTCTCGCCGAGGCCCGGGACGGAGTCCAGTTCCCCGGCGGTGAGTCGCTTGGAACGCTTGGCGCGCTGGTAGCCGATCGCGAAGCGGTGGGCCTCGTCGCGGACCCGCTGGAGCAGGTAGAGGCCCTCGCTGGAGCGGGGCAGCACGACCGGGTCGTCCTCGCCGGGCAGCCAGACCTCCTCCAGGCGCTTGGCGAGGCCGCACAGCGCGACGTCGTCGATGCCGAGTTCCTCCAGCGCCCGCTGGGCGGCGGCGACCTGGGGCTGTCCGCCGTCGACCACCAGCAGCTGCGGCGGGTAGGCGAAGCGCTTGGGGCGGCCGTCCTCGGTGCGCTGTCCGTCGCCCGGCTGGTCCTCGTCGGGCTCCTCCGGGACGGCCCACTCGCCGGTCTGCTCGCGCTCCTGGAGGTAGCGGCGGAAGCGGCGGCTGATCACCTCGTGCATCGAGCGGACGTCGTCCTGGCCCTCGAAGCCCTTGATCTGGAAGCGCCGGTACTCGCTCTTGCGGGCCAGGCCGTCCTCGAAGACGACCATGGAGGCGACCACGTCCTCGCCCTGGAGGTGGGAGATGTCGTAGCACTCGATCCGCAGCGGGACGGAGTCCAGTTCCAGCGCGTCGGCGATCTCCTGGAGGGCGCGGCTGCGGGTGGTGAGGTCGGAGGCGCGCTTGGTCTTGTGCAGGGCCAGCGCGTGCTGGGCGTTGCGCTGCACGGTGGCCATCAGGTCCTTCTTGTCGCCGCGCTGCGGGATCCGCAGGTCGACCTGGCTGCCGCGCAGTCCGCTGAGCCATTCCCGGACGGGGGCGGCCGGTTCGGGCAGGGCGGGGACGAGCACCTCGCGCGGGACGGACTCGTTGCGCTCGTCCGGGCCGGCGCCGCCGTAGAGCTGCTGGAGGGCGTGCTCCACCAGGCCGGCGGTGTCCACGTCCTCGACCTTGTCGGTGACCCAGCCGCGCTGGCCGCGCACCCGGCCGCCGCGGACGTGGAAGATCTGGACGGCGGCCTCCAGTTCGTCCTCGGCCACGGCCAGCAGGTCGGCGTCGGTGGCGTCGGCGAGCACGATGGCGTTCTTCTCCATCGCGCGCTTGAGGGCGCCGATGTCGTCCCGCAGCCGGGCCGCCTTCTCGTACTCCATCTCGACCGCGGCCTCCTGCATCTGCTCTTCCAGCCGGCGCAGGTAGTTGCCGGTGCGCCCGGCCATGAAGTCGCAGAAGTCCTCGGCCAGCGCCCGGTGTTCGTCCGCGGAGACCTTGCCGACGCAGGGCGCGGCGCACTTGCCGATGTAGCCGAGCAGGCAGGGGCGGCCGACCTGCCGGGCGCGCTTGAACACGCCGTTGGAGCAGGTGCGGACGGGGAAGACGCGCAGCAGCAGGTCGACGGTCTCGCGGATGGCCCAGGCGTGCCCGTAGGGGCCGAAGTAGCGCACGCCCTTCTTGTGCGCCCCGCGCATCACCTGGACCCGCGGGTACTCCTCGTTGAGGGTGACGGCGAGCTCCGGATAGCTCTTGTCGTCGCGGTACTTGACGTTGAACCGGGGGTCGAACTCCTTGATCCAGGAGTACTCCAGCTGGAGCGCCTCGACCTCGGTGGCGACCACGGTCCACTCCACCGAGGCGGCGGTGGTGACCATGGTCGCGGTGCGCGGGTGCAGGCCGGCGAGGTCCTGGAAGTAGGACGACAGCCGCGGCCGCAGGCTCTTGGCCTTGCCGACGTAGATGACCCGGCCGTGGGCGTCACGGAACTTGTAGACGCCCGGGGAGGTCGGGATCGCGCCCGGCGCCGGGCGGTAGGTGCTCGGGTCAGCCATGGGTCCACCGTACCGAGTTCGGCTGCACGTCGATCAACTGCTTCAGCTCGGAGTGACCTTGAGGTTCCCGCCCTCGACCGTGACGGCGTAGGAGGGCAGCGGGCTGGGGGCCGGGCCGTCCTGCACCGCGCCGTCGGCGATGGCGAACCGGCTGCCGTGGCAGGGGCACTGGATCTGCTGGTTCTTGACCTGGTCCACGACGCAGCCGGCGTGGGTGCACTTGGCGCTGAACGCCTTGTACTGGCCGGCGGTCGGCTGGGTGACGACGATCTTCTGCTCGCGGAAGACCTTGCCGCCGCCCTCCGGGACGGCCGAGGCGGGGCCGAGGTCCACCGGGCCCTTGGCGGCGCCGCCGGTGTCCGAGGAGCCGGCGGAGGAGCCGCAGCCGGTGACCGCCACGGTGCCGCCGGCCGCCAGCACGGCCGCGGCTCCGCAGAGCAGGGTGCGCCGGGAGGTGGCGGGGCTGGTCTCGGGGGCCTCGGACATCGGTGCGCTCCTACGGTGTGCTGCTGCTGCGAGGGACCACGGAAGTCTATGCCGCACCCGCCCCGCCGCGCCCCGGGTGTGCGGGGGGGGCGGGGGGGGGGGTTTAAAAAAAACCCACCCCCCCAAACAAAAAAAAAATGGGGTTTGGGGGTGGGGGTTGTTTCTGAGTGGGGGTCTGCTTCGGTGGGTGTGTTGCGGTCGCTCTCCCCCCTTCATTCCCCCCCCCCCCCCCCGCGCCCTGGGGGGGGGGGGGGGGGGGGGGCGCCACGTCCGGGAGCGGCAGGGCGGGCAGGAGCTACTTCTTGGCCGCGGCGGCCCGCTTGCCCGGGGCCTTCTTGACGGCCGCCTTGGCCGCCGGGGCCTTGGCGGCCGTCGCGGCGGCCGCCTTCTTGGCGGGTGCCTTCTTCGCGGGCGCCTTCCTGGCGGGCGCCGGGACCGGGGCGTCGGCGAAGTCGCCCGGCAGGATGTCCCGCAGGAACTTGCCGGTGTGGCTCTCCGGGAAGGCCGCGATCTGCTCCGGGGTGCCCTCGGCGACCACCGTGCCGCCGCCGGAACCGCCCTCGGGGCCCATGTCCACGACCCAGTCGGCGGTCTTGATCACATCGAGGTTGTGCTCGATCACGATCACCGTGTTGCCCTTGTCCACCAGCCCGCTGAGCACCTTGATCAGCTTGCTGATGTCCTCGAAGTGCAGGCCGGTGGTGGGCTCGTCCAGCACGTAGACCGTCCGCCCGGTGGAGCGCTTCTGCAGCTCGGAGGCGAGCTTGACGCGCTGCGCCTCGCCACCGGAGAGCGTCGGCGCGGACTGGCCGAGCCGGACGTAGCCGAGGCCGACGTCGTTGAGCGTCCGCAGGTGGCGGGCGATCGCCGGGACGGCCTCGAAGAAGGCCAGCCCCTCCTCGATCGGCATGTCCAGCACCTCGGCGATGGACTTGCCCTTGTAGTGCACCTCCAGCGTCTCCCGGTTGTACCGGGCGCCGTGGCACACCTCGCACGGGACGTAGACGTCCGGCAGGAAGTTCATCTCGATCTTGATGGTGCCGTCGCCGGTGCAGTTCTCGCAGCGGCCGCCCTTGACGTTGAAGGAGAACCGGCCGGGCAGGTAGCCCCGGACCTTGGCCTCCTGGGTCTCCGCGAAGAGCCGGCGGACGTGGTCGAACACCCCGGTGTAGGTGGCCGGGTTGGAGCGCGGGGTGCGGCCGATCGGCGACTGGTCGACGTGCACCACCTTGTCCACCAGGTCGGTGCCGGTGATCCGGGTGTGCCGGCCGGGCACGCTGCGGGCGCCGTTCAGCTCCCGGGCGAGGTGGGTGTAGAGGATGTCGTTGACCAGCGTCGACTTGCCGGAGCCGGAGACGCCGGTGATCGCCGTGAAGGTGCCGAGCGGGAAGCCGACCGTGACGTCCTTGAGGTTGTGCTCGCGGGCGCCGTGCACCGTCAGCTGGCGCTTCTTGTCCCGCTCGCGGCGGGCCGCCGGGATCGGGATGGACCTCTTGCCGGAGAGGTACTGCCCGGTCAGCGACTCCTCGTTGGCCAGCAGCCCCTTCAACGCGCCGGAGTGCACCACCTTGCCGCCGTGCTCACCGGCGCCCGGGCCGATGTCCACCACCCAGTCCGCGGTCTTGATGGTGTCCTCGTCGTGCTCGACCACGATCAGGGTGTTGCCGATGTCGCGCAGCCGCACCAGCGTCTCGATCAGCCGGTGGTTGTCGCGCTGGTGCAGGCCGATGGACGGCTCGTCCAGCACGTACAGCACGCCGACCAGGCCGGAGCCGATCTGGGTGGCCAGCCGGATGCGCTGGGCCTCGCCGCCGGACAGGGTGCCGGCCGCGCGGTCCAGCGAGAGGTAGTCCAGGCCGACGTCGACCAGGAAGCGCAGCCGCTCGTTGACCTCCTTGAGGACCCGCTCGGCGATCTGCTTGTCCCGGTCGTTGAGCCTCATCGCGCCCAGGAACTCGGCGCAGTCGCTGATCGACATCGAGGAGACGTCGGCGATCGACCTGTCCTCGACGGTGACCGCGAGCACCACCGGCTTGAGCCGGGTGCCCTGGCAGGTCGGGCAGGGCACTTCGCGCATGTAGCCCTCGAAGCGCTCGCGGCTGCTGTCGCTCTCCGCCTCGGTGTGCCGGCGCTGGATGAACGGGACGGCGCCCTCGAAGCCGGTGCTGTACGAGCGCTCGCGGCCGAAGCGGTTGCGGTAGCGCACCTCCACCTGGTGCTTGTGCCCGTACATCAGCGCCTTCTTGGCGCGGGCGGGCAGCCCGGCCCAGGGGATGTCGGTGCGGAAGCCGAGCTCCCCGGCCAGCGCGTCGATCAGGCGCTGGAAGTACTCCTTGGCGTGCCCGGCCGACCACGGGTGGATCGCGCCCTCGTCGAGCGAGCGCTCGACGTCCGGCACGACCAGCTCCGGGTCGACCTCCATCCGGTTGCCCAGGCCCGAGCAGTCCGGGCAGGCGCCGAACGGCGAGTTGAAGGAGAACGAGCGCGGCTCCAACTCCTCGAACGACACGTCGTCGTACGGGCAGTAGAGGTGCTCGGAGTACATCCGCTCGCGCTCCGGGTCGCCCTCGGGGAGGTCGACGAAGTCGAGCACGACCATGCCGCCGGACAGCCGCAGGGCCGTCTCCACCGAGTCGGTGAGCCGCCGCTTGGCGCTCTCCTTGACGGTCAAGCGGTCGACGACCACCTCGACGGTGTGCTTCTCCTGCTTCTTGAGCTTCGGCGGCTCGGCGAGCTGGACCGTCTCGCCGTCGACCCGGGCGCGCGAGTAGCCCTTGGACTGGAGGTCGGCGAAGAGGTCGACGAACTCGCCCTTGCGCTCGCGCACCATCGGGCTGAGCACCTGGAACCGGGTGCCCTCGGCGAGCTCCAGCACCTTGTCGACGATCGCCTGCGGCGACTGCTTGGCGATCGGGCGGCCGCAGTGCGGGCAGTGCGGCTTGCCGATCCGGGCGAACAGCAGGCGCAGGTAGTCGTAGACCTCGGTGATGGTGCCGACGGTCGAACGGGGGTTGCGGTTGGTGGACTTCTGGTCGATCGAGACGGCCGGGGAGAGGCCTTCGATGAAGTCGACGTCGGGCTTGTCCATCTGCCCGAGGAACTGCCGGGCGTAGGAGGACAGCGACTCGACGTAGCGGCGCTGGCCCTCGGCGAAGATCGTGTCGAAGGCGAGCGAGGACTTGCCGGAGCCGGAGAGGCCCGTGAAGACGATGAGGGAGTCGCGGGGCAGGTCGAGCGAGACGTTCTTGAGGTTGTGCTCGCGAGCACCGCGGACGATGAGGCGGTCGGCCACTGCTTCTGGCGCCTTTCTCCGGACGAGAGGGCTTGCGGTGTGTGGGGTGTTCTTCTTCCAGGATGCGGCAGCCAGCCTATAGCTCAGACGTTCGAATCTCGACTTCGTCCAGTGGAGTCCACCCGAACGAGTGACAGCGCCCGCCGGACCGTCCGTACCCGGACCGAAAAACCCCTGCTCAGGACCGGGAACCGGGCGGTAGCGTCGGCTGGTCAACGAGCGAAGCCCCCTCCGGGCAACGCACCGCCCCGTACGGAAGGCAGATCCGATGACCGACCCGCAGTCCGCAGCCGCGATCGCCGCCGAGCACCTGGCCCTGGTGGAGGACGGCACCCGGGCCCTGCTGGAGACCGTCGCCGGGCTGGCGCCCGAGGCCCTCGCCGAGCCCTCTGCACTCCCCGGCTGGACCCGCGGCCACGTACTCGCCCACGTCTCCCGCAACGCCGACTCCCTGGTCAACCTGCTGACCGGCGCCCGCACCGGCACCGACATCCCCCAGTACGCGAGCGAGCAGGCCCGCGAGGACGGCATCCAGGAGGGCGCCGCCCGCCCGCTGGAGGCCCAGCTCGCCGACCTGCGCGAGTCCCACGAGCACTTCCTGGCGGCCGTCGCGCTGATGACCCCCGAGGACTGGGCCGCCGAGGTGCGCCACCGCTCGGGCGCGGTCTTCCCGGCCTGCGACCTCGTCTGGAAGCGCCTCGGCGAGCTGGAGTACCACCTGGTCGACCTGGACGGCGGCTACACCCCCGCCCACTGGCCGGAGGTCTTCGCCGTCACCGAGTTCCGCAAGCTCGCCACCAGGCTGGCCGGCGCCGACCTGCCCGCCGTCGAGCTGGTCGCCGAGGACACCGGGGACAAGGGCCTGATCGGCACCGGCGGCGCCGCCCTCACCGTCCGCGGTCCCGTCCGCGCCCTGCTCGCCTGGCTCTCCGGCCGCTCCGCCGGCACCGACCTGCCCCGCACCCCCGACACCGCCCTCCCCCCGCTTCCCCCGCTGGGCTGAGGGCGCGAGGATGATCCCGAACCCAGTTTCAGTCGGACCCTGACGAGGAGCGGACGGATGACGTACCACGGAGCGGTCAAGGTCGGCGGGCCGCCGGACGTGCGCGAGCTGGCCCACCTGATCATCAGCAAGGTGGCCGTGGGCCCGTACGACAACAACGCGTACCTGCTGCGCTGCCGGGCCACCGACGAGCAGCTGCTGATCGACGCGGCCGCCGACGCCCCGGTGCTGCTGGAGACGGTCGGGGACGCCCTGGCGACCGTCGTCACCACCCACCGGCACCAGGACCACTGGGGGGCGCTGGCCGAGGTGGTCGCCGCCACCGGCGCCCGCACCGCCGCCGGGGAGCACGACGCCGAGGGCATCGACGTGCCGACCGGGCTGCGGCTCGCGGACGGCGACACCCTGCGGGTCGGCGAGGTCGGGCTGACCGTCCGGCACCTGGTCGGGCACACCCCGGGCGCGATCGTGCTGGTCTACGACGACCCCCAGGGCCACCCGCACGTGTTCACCGGCGACTGCCTCTTCCCGGGCGGCGTCGGCAACACCTGGGGCGACCCGGCGGCCTTCGACAGCCTCTTCCGGGACGTCAACGAGAAGGTCTTCGACGTCCTGCCCGACGAGGCCTGGGTCTACCCCGGCCACGGCAACGACACCACCCTCGGCGCGGAGCGCCCGCACCTCGCCGAGTGGCGCGAGCGCGGCTGGTAGCCCGCCCCCGGACGCGGAGGGACCCCGGCCGCCAGCCCGCCGCCGACCGCCGCGTACGGCGCCTGCCCGGTCGAGCCGACCACCC
>NZ_JBHYGR010000026.1:57150-69801 GCF_042738155.1 Kitasatospora sp. NPDC059088
GCGCGTGGGGGCGCGCGGGCGGGTGGCCCCCGCCCCGGGGGCGGGGGGCCCCCCCGCCCGGCGGGCCGCGCGGCGGCCCCCCTCCGCGTTGCCGCCCGGGCGGGGTCAGGCGTCCAGCTTCTCGGACTCCCGCTCGGCCTGCTCGGCCTTCTTCGAGGCCATCAGGCTGGTCACGGTGGTCACGGCCAGCACCACGACGATGAAGCCCAGCGAGAACGGGATGCCGATCTCCGGGACGTTCGCACCGGCCTCGTGGGCGGCGTGCAGCACCAGCTTCACGCCGATGAAGCCGAGGATCACCGACAGGCCGTAGCTCAGGTGGACCAGCTTCTTGAGCAGCCCGCCGATCAGGAAGTACAGCTGGCGCAGCCCCATCAGGGCGAAGGCGTTGGCGGTGAAGACCACGTACGGGTCCTGGGTGAGGCCGAAGATGGCCGGGATCGAGTCCAGCGCGAACAGCACGTCCGTGGTGCCGATCGCCAGCATCACGATCAGCATCGGGGTGATCAGCCGGCGGCCGTTCTCCCGGACGAACAGCTTGGTGCCGCGGTAGTCGTCGGTGGACGGGAAGCGCCGGGTGATCGACTTGAGCAGCCGGTTCTCCTCGAACTCCTCGTCCTCCTCCTCGGCCCGGGCCTCCTTGATCAGCTTCCAGGCCGTCCAGATCAGGAAGGCGCCGAAGATGAAGAACACCCAGGAGAACTGGGTCACCAGCGCCGCACCGCCGGCGATGAACACCGCCCGCAGCACCAGCGCGATGATCACGCCGAACATCAGCACGCGCTGCTGGTAGATCCTGGGCACCGCGAACTTGCCCATGATCAGGATGAACACGAAGAGGTTGTCGACACTGAGCGACTTCTCGGTGATGTACCCGGCGAAGAACTCACCGGCCGGCTGCGCCCCGGAGTGCCACCAGAGGAAACCGCCGAAGAGCAGCGCCAGCACGACCCAGACGGCCGTCCAGATCCCGGCCTCCTTGATCGAGACCTCGTGCGGCTTGCGCCCCCCGATGAAGAAGTCCGCCACGATCAGTGCGATCAGCACACCGATCGTGGTGACCCACATGGTTACGGAAACGTCCACTACTGCTCCTCCGGCAGGTAGGCGAGACAGTCATCGTCACTGCCGGAGGTCTCTTCCGCCCGTCGGGCCAGCGCCCCGGGATGCCGCGACGGGCATCCGTGATGACGGGGTCGGCTGTCGAGGAATACTCCCCTCCGCTGCCATCGAGAGTAACAGGACGGGCAAGGAAAGGTAAAGAAGGTAAAGAACCGTCAGAGGAAGGGCTCGATCGCCGGCAGCAGGTCCTGGAAGGTCCGCCCCTTCGCCGGGGCGCCGATCGCCTGCATCTCCCAGCCGCCGTTGCCGTCCCGGACCACCTTCGCCATGATCTGCCCGGTGTGCGGCCCGCCGCCCGCCAGCTCGTACCGGGCCAGCTCCACCCCGGTCGCCTCGTCCACCAGCCGGCAGTGCGCCTGGCTCACCTCGGCGAAGGTCTGCCCGGTGTACGAGCTGACCGTGAACACCACCTGGGTGACGTGCGGCGGCACGTGCAGCAGGTCGACCAGGATCGCCTCGTCGTCCTCGTCCCCGGAGCCGCCCTCCAGGTTGTCCCCGGTGTGCCGCACCGAGCCGTCGGTGGACTCCAGGTGCTGGAAGAACACCACGTCGGACGGGGTCCGCTCGGCGTACAGCAGGGCCGAGGCGTCCAGGTCGATCTTCCTGGTCCGACTGCCGAACAGGCCCCGCTTGGGCGCGGCCTGCCAGCCCAGCCCCATCCGCACCACGGTCAGGGCGGCGCCCGCCCCCTTCTGGAGGCTGACCCGCTGCCCCTTGGCAAGGTTCACCGACACGACGTTGTCCTCTCTGCCGGCCGCGCGGTCGCTGCCGCACGGCTCCCCGGTGGAACACCCCGTCGCCGTCCCCCGGCTGAGGCCCCCTCTGCTACCGGCCCGCGACCCCGTCCCGGAGGCGCGATGCCGCAGGCCAGCCTAGGGCCTGCGGCACCCGCGACTCCTCCGGGTTACCCGGTTTGTGGCAAGGATGAGACACCGCGGGGCTTGACCGGTGCCGAACCGGCCAAGCCCCGCACGGCGGGCCTCAGGCCACACCGGCCTCGCGCATCTGCCGCAGCTCCTTCTTCAACTCCTTGACCTCGTCGCGCAGCCGCGCCGCGACCTCGAACTGGAGGTCCGCGGCGGCCGTGTGCATCCGGTCCGTCATCTCCTGGATCAGCTCCGCCAGCTCGGCGGCCGGCAGCGACTTGGCCGGCTTGCGCTCCGCGCCCAGCGCCGGCACCGGGGCCTTGCCCTTGCCCTGGCCCCGGTAGCCGCTGGAGAGCAGCTCGTCGGTGTCCACGTCCTCGCGGGCGAGGGTGTCCAGGATGTCGCCGATCTTCTTCCGCAGCGGCTGCGGGTCGATCCCGTGCTCCTTGTTGTAGGCCTGCTGCACGGCCCGGCGCCGGTTGGTCTCGTCGATCGCCTTCTCCATCGACGGGGTGATCCGGTCCGCGTACATGTGCACCTGGCCGGAGACGTTGCGGGCCGCGCGGCCGATCGTCTGGATGAGCGAGGTGCCCGAGCGCAGGAAGCCCTCCTTGTCCGCGTCCAGGATCGCCACCAGCGACACCTCGGGCAGGTCCAGGCCCTCGCGCAGCAGGTTGATGCCGACCAGCACGTCGTACCGGCCCGCCCGCAGCTCGCGCAGCAGCTCCACCCGGCGCAGGGTGTCCACGTCGCTGTGCAGGTACCGGACCCGGATGTCCAGGCCCAGCATGTAGTCGGTGAGGTCCTCGGCCATCTTCTTGGTCAGCGTGGTGACCAGGACGCGCTCGTTCCTCTCGACCCGCTTGCGGACCTCGTGCACCAGGTCGTCGATCTGGCCCTCGGTCGGCTTGACGATCACCTCGGGGTCGATCAGGCCGGTCGGGCGGATGATCTGCTCGACCTGGCCGTCGCCGCGCGACAGCTCGTACGCGCCGGGCGTCGCCGACAGGTACACCGTCTGGCCGATCCGCCCCAGGAACTCCTCCCACTTGAGCGGGCGGTTGTCCATCGCCGAGGGCAGCCGGAACCCGTGCTCGACCAGCGTGCGCTTGCGCGAGGCGTCGCCCTCGTACATCGCGCCGATCTGCGGGACGGTGACGTGCGACTCGTCGATGACCAGGAGGAAGTCCTCCGGGAAGTAGTCCAGCAGGGTGTTCGGCGGGGAACCGGGCTCGCGGCCGTCGAAGTGCATCGAGTAGTTCTCGACGCCCGAGCAGGTGCCGATCTGACGCAGCATCTCGATGTCGTAGGTGGTGCGCATGCGCAGCCGCTGGGCCTCCAGCAGCTTGCCCTGCTTCTCCAGCCTGCCGAGCGTCTGCTCCAGCTCCTGCTCGATGCCGGTGACCGCCCGCTCCATCCGCTCGGGGCCGGCCACGTAGTGCGAGGCGGGGAAGACGTAGATCTGCTCGTCCTGGCTGATGATCTCGCCGGTGAGCGGGTGCAGGGTGTACAGCGACTCGATCTCGTCGCCGAACATCTCGATCCGGACGGCGAGCTCCTCGTAGACCGGGAAGATCTCGATGGTGTCGCCGCGGACCCGGAAGGTCCCGCGGGTGAAGGCCACGTCGTTGCGGGCGTACTGGATGTCGACGAAGCGGCGCAGCAGCACGTCGCGGTCGATCTCCTGGCCGACCTTGAGCGGGACCATCCGGTCCACGTACTCCTGCGGGGTGCCGAGGCCGTAGATGCAGGAGACCGAGGCGACCACGATCACGTCGCGACGGGTGAGCAGCGAGTTGGTCGCCGAGTGCCGCAGCCGCTCGACCTCCTCGTTGATCGAGGAGTCCTTCTCGATGTAGGTGTCCGTCTGCGGGACGTACGCCTCCGGCTGGTAGTAGTCGTAGTACGAGACGAAGTACTCGACCGCGTTGTTCGGCAGCAGCTCGCGGAACTCGTTCGCCAGCTGCGCGGCCAGCGTCTTGTTCGGCGCCATCACCAGGGTGGGGCGCTGCAGCTTCTCGATCATCCAGGCCGTGGTAGCCGACTTGCCGGTGCCGGTGGCGCCGAGCAGGACGACGTCCTTCTCCCCCGCCCTGATCCGCCGTTCCAGGTCGGCGATCGCCGCCGGCTGGTCACCGTTGGGCTGGAAGGGACTGACGACCTCGAAGGGCGCCACGGACCGCTCAATACTCGTGATGGGACGCACGCCTCCACCGTACGGCGCCCCACCGACAACCGACGCCGTTCCGATCAGGCCGCGTGCGCCTCGAACGTCATGGCCGGCTCCCGGGCCGGGTCGATCCGCACGACGGAGTCGAAGGCGGAGGCCAGCCGCTCGATCAGCGGCAGCGTCGGGTCGACACCGCTCTCCTCGATGCTCTCGACCGTCTCCTCGTCCAGCCCGGCCCGCTCGGCGAGCTGGGCCGGGCTCCAGCCGAGCGCGGAGCGGCGGGCGTACACGGCCTCGGCAAGGGCCATCCGCCGCCCGGCCGCCCGGTACTCCTCGCTCTCGCGGTGCTCCGGCGGCACGACCCAACGGGTGTGGTAGCCGCTGCTCATCGTTGCTCCTCCCGGTCGTAGACCTGGTGATCGGCGGCGGGCAGATGCTCCGCCTCGCAGACCTTCTGAGCACGGCGTGCCCGTTCGACCTGATCGGTCTCGCGGTTCCTAGTCTTGCGGAAGACCGTCAGCAGCACAGCCCTCCGCCCCGGTGCGAGCCAGTACGTGATGCGCAGCGGCCCGACCCGGAGCTCCCGCAGCGGCCCGCCCAGATGGCTCGCCAACGGGAACGGCAGGGTCTCGCCGTCCTCGGCGAGCCGGTCGGCGGCACGCTCGGCCGCCCGGTACTCGGTGACGGAGCAGTTCCGGAGCCAGGTCCGGACCTCGGGCTCGATCTCGATCTCGTAACCCGGCCGGGATTCGTCGTCAGCCACGTGCCCCCCTGTTCGGCCGTTGGCCCAACGACCGAACAGCGGGGAGGTTACGGACTCAGTTCTTGGCGCTGTCGCGGGCCAGGGCGACCAGGCGGGAGACGGCGCGGAGGTACTTCTTGCGGTAGCCGCCGCGCAGCATGTCCTCCGGGAAGACCTGGTCGAAGGGCAGGCCGGAGGCGGTGACGGGCAGCTCGCGGTCGTACATCCGGTCGGCGAGGACGACCAGGCGCAGCGCGGTGGACTGGTCGTCGACCTGGTGCACGCCGCGCAGGCAGACCGCGCTGACGTCGTCCAGCAGCGCGCCGTAGCGGCTGGGGTGGACGGCGGAGAGGTGGGCGAGCAGGGCGTCGAAGTCGTCCAGCGAGGCCCCGGGGGTGCGGGCGGCGACGGCCTCGACGGTGTCGTCGGGGTACGGCGGCGGGGCGTCGGGCAGGCCGCGGTGGCGGTAGTCCTGGCCGTCGATCCGCATCGGGCGGAAGTGGGCGGACAGGCCCTGGATCTCGCGCAGGAAGTCGGCGGCGGCGAAGCGGCCCTCGCCGAGCTTCTCCGGCAGGGTGTTCGAGGTGGCGCACAGCTTGACGCCGTTCTCGACCAGCCGGCCGAGCAGCGTGGAGACCAGCACGGTGTCGCCCGGGTCGTCCAGTTCGAACTCGTCGATGCAGAGCAGGGTGTGCCCGGAGAGGGTCCGGACGGCCTGCTGGAAGCCGAGCGCGCCGACCAGGTTGGTCAGCTCGACGAAGGTGCCAAAGGCCTTGGGGCCGGGGGCGGCGTGCCAGAGCGAGGCGAGCAGGTGGGTCTTGCCGACGCCGTAGCCGCCGTCGAGGTAGACCCCCGCCGGGCCGGTGGGCGCGGGGGCGGAGCGGCGGAACCAGCTGCGCTTGGGCGCGGAACCGTTTCCCCCTCCGAGGGTGGCCGCGAACTGCTCCAGGACCTGGACGGCCTCGTACTGGCTGGGCTGGTTCGGGTCCGGGATGTACGTCCCGAAGCTCACCTCGGCGAACCGGGGCGGCGGGACCATCTCGGCGACCAGCCGCTCGGCGGGCACGACGGGGCGGCGTTCGGTGAGTGCGATCGGGGCGCCGGCCGGGCTCTCGGCGGCTATCGACTCGGTCGCGGGGGCGGGGCGGGAGGCTGCGGGCACGTTAGTAGAGGGTACGCCTGGTGCCCGCGCCCTCCGAACCCGCTCCCGGCCCCGGCCGGCCCCGCGGTGGAAGACTGGGGACATGCAACAGTTGATCAGCCCGCTGGGCGCTCCGGTCGCCGATCCGTCCGACCTGGAATCGCTCGCCGCCGTCTACGCGTACCCCGACCAGGTGAATCGGGGGCGCCCGTGGCTGCGGGCCAACATGGTGGCGGGGCTGGACGGCGGTGCGCGGCTCGACGGCCTCTCCGAGGGCCTCTCCGGGGACGCCGACAAGCGGATCTTCGGTGTGCTGCGGGCGCTGTCGGACGTGGTGCTGGTGGGCGCCGAGACGGTCCGGGCGGAGGGCTACCGGCCGGCCCGGGCTCGGGCGGACTTCGCGGCCGCGCGGGCCGCGGCGGGGCAGTCCCCGGCCCCGGCGATCGCGATCGTGAGCCGCTCGCTGGACCTCGACCTCACCGCGCCGCTGTTCACGGAACCGCTGGTCAGGACGGTGGTGATCACCGTCGAGGACGCCCCGCAGGAGCGCCGCCGGGCGGTCGCCGGGGTGGCCGACCTGGTGCTCGCCGGGCAGGGCTCGGTGGACCTGCGGGCGGGCGTGGCGGCCCTGGTGGAGCGGGGCTGGACGCGGCTGCTGACCGAGGGCGGCCCCCGCCTGCTGGGGCAGCTGGCGGCGGCGGGACTGCTGGACGAGCTGTGCCTGTCGCTGGCCCCGCTGGTCACCGGCGGCGACGCGCCGCGCATCGTCCGCGATGCGGAAATGCCGGACGTGCAGCGGATGCGGCTGGTCTCATTGATCGAGCAGAAAGGATTCCTCTTCACCCGCTACCTGCGTCACCTGGGTTCGGATGACCCCGTGACCCCCCGATCGTGATCCCGTTATGCGATGCCGGGGCCCGGGGGCCGGCCACTGGAAGGGACTCACGTGTTCAAGACGGTACTGATGATCGAAAAGGCGCTCTCGGACGCGGACGTGGAGCTCGTCACCACGCTCCACAGCGACGAGAAGGTGTCCTTCGTCGTCCTGATGCAGCCGCGCGGCAAGCAGGACGAGTTGCTGCGGGCGCTCGACGACGTCGCCCTCGGCCACCTCGACAAGGTGGTGCACGAGCACGACGAGTCCGCGGGCGGCCCGACCGTGGCCGGCGAATCGCTGGAGCACAGCCTGCGCCACCTGCGCCGGGCCGGGGCCGAGGCGGTCGGCGAGCTGGTCGAGGAGAAACCGCTGGACCGGCTGCGCGCCGTGGTCCGCGAACAGGAGGCGGACGAGGTGGTGGTGCTCACCTCGCCGCACTTCGTGGAGGAGTTCTTCCACCGCGACTGGGCCTCCCAGGCCCGCCACAAGGTGGGGGTGCCGGTGCTCAGGCTCTTCGCCAGCGACTCCTGACTCCGCCCGCCGGTGGTGCAGAATCGTCCTTGCGGTCCGCCCGCGAGGACGATTCGCACCCCGGCCGCCTGCCCACCAGATCCCGCCCGTACGGAGCCACGCCTTGAACGACGCCGCGCACGACCTGCACGCCCCGCACTTCATCGGCATCGGCGGCGCCGGGATGTCCGGCCTGGCGAAGATCCTCGCGGTGCGCGGTGCCAGCGTCTCCGGCAGTGACTCCAAGGAGTCCGAGACCGTCCTCGCGCTGCGCGCCCTCGGCGCCACCGTGCACGTCGGCCACGCCGCCGAGCACGTGCCGGACGGCGCCAGCAGCATCGTGGTCTCCAGCGCGATCCGCGCCGACAACCCCGAGCTGGTCGCCGCCCGCGAGCGCGGTATCCCGGTGGTGCACCGCTCCGACGCGCTGGCCGCGCTGATGGGCGGCCGCCGGGCGCTGGCGGTGGCCGGCACCCACGGCAAGACCACCACCACCAGCATGCTCGCCGTCGCCCTCGGCGAGCTGGGCCTGGAGCCGTCCTACGCGATCGGCGGCGACCTGGACGCGCCCGGCTCCAACGCCCGGCACGGCGTCGGCGAGATCTTCGTCGCCGAGGCCGACGAGAGCGACCGCAGCTTCCACAAGTACGCGCCCGAGGTGGCGATCGTGCTCAACGTGGAGCTGGACCACCACGCCAACTACGCCTCGATCGACGAGATCTACGAGTCCTTCGAGACCTTCGTCGGCCGGATCACCCCCGGCGGCACCCTGGTCGTCTCCGCCGACCACGACGGCGCCCGCGAACTGACCTCCCGGGTGGCCGCCCGCGAGGGCCTCCACGTGGTCACCGTCGGTGCCGCCGAGGACGCCGACCTGCGCGTCCTGTCGGTGGTCGCCCACGGCATGACCAGCGAGGTCACCGTCCTGCTGGACGGCGAGGAGCTGACCTTCACCGTCTCGGTGCCCGGTCGGCACTACGCCCACAACGCGGTGGCCGCGCTGGCCGCCGGCGTCGCGCTGGGCGTCCCGGCCGCCGACCTCGCCAAGGCGCTCGGCGCCTACACCGGCGTGCGCCGCCGGCTCCAGCTCAAGGGCGAGGCGGCCGGCGTCCAGGTGATCGACTCCTACGCCCACCACCCGACCGAGATGACCGCCGACCTGGAGGCGATCCGGGAGGGCCTGGAGGGCGACGGCCGCGTCCTGGTGGTCTTCCAGCCGCACCTGTTCAGCCGCACCCAGCAGCTCGCCGAGGAGATGGGCCGGGCGCTGGCGCTGGCCGACGCCTCGGTGGTGCTGGACATCTACCCGGCCCGCGAGGACCCGATCCCCGGGGTCACCAGCGAGCTGATCCTCGACGCCGCCCGCCGGGCCGGCGCCGACGTCACCCCCGAGCACGACTTCGCCGCCGCCCCCGCCCTGCTGGCCGGCCTGGCCCGCCCGGGCGACCTGCTGCTCACCATGGGCGCCGGCGACGTCACCAACCTGGGGCCCGAAATTCTCAAGCACCTCGCGAACGTTGCTTCCAACGTCTGACGTACGCCGAGCGGGAGTCGTGATGAGCTACGAGATCCAGAAGTCCGAGGCCGAGTGGCGCGCCCAGCTCAGCCCCGAGGAGTACCACGTGCTCCGCGAGGCGGGCACCGAGCGGCCCTTCGTCGGCGAGTACACCGACACCAGGACGGTCGGCGTGTACGCCTGCCGGGCCTGCGGGACGGAGCTGTTCAGCTCCGAGACCAAGTTCGACAGCCACTGCGGCTGGCCCTCGTACTACGCGCCGCTGGCCGGGGACCGGGTCGAGTACATCGAGGACACCTCGCTCGGCATGCGCCGGGTCGAGGTGCGCTGCGCCAAGTGCGGCGGGCACCTGGGGCACGTCTTCGAGGGCGAGGGCTACGGCACGCCGACGGACCAGCGGTACTGCATCAACAGCATCTCGCTGACCCTGCGGCCGGTCGAGGAGAGCTGACCGCCGGCGCCGAGGGCCCGGACCGCTCCGGCGGCCGGGCCCTCGGCGCTGTCCGGCCGGCTATCCCGCGACCGGGGCGAAGCGGACCGGCAGGTGGACCAGGGCGCGGTGGAACGGGCCCGGGCGCCAGAGCAACTCACCTGCCGGGGTGGCCAGTTCGAGGTCGCTGAGCCGACTGGTCAGCTGCTCGATGGCGGTGATCGCGATCAGCAGGGCCGGGTCCCGGGCCGGGCAGGCGTGCGGGCCGGCCGCCCAGGCCAGGTGGGCGCTCTCCCCGCTGCGCAGCTCGGTGCCGTCGGTGGCCGGCGCCGCCTGGGAGTTGGCGGCCGCGTACGAGACCAGCACCAGCGAGCCGGCCGCGATCTCGCGCCCGTGGAAGGTGATGTCGTACCGCGGGTAGTGGGCCGAGAGGTTGGCCATCGGCGGCTCGTGCCACAGCACTTCGTCGATCGCCTGGTGGGCGGTCATCGCGCCGCCGAACAGCGAGCCGGCGTAGCGGGCGTCGGTGAGCAGCCGCAGCAGGGCGTTGCCGATCAGGTTGGTGGTCGGCTCGTGCCCGGCGATCATGGTCAGGGTGATCTGCCGGATCACCTCGTCGTCGTCCAGCCCGACCGGGTGGGTGACGAACCAGGAGGCCAGGTCGTGCCGGGGGCGTTCGCGGCGCTCGGCGACCATCGCGGTGACCACCGCGACGAGCTTGCCGTACGCGGCACCGGCCCGGGCGCCCGACTCGATCAGCCCGGTGATCGCGGCCACCACCTCGGCGTGCTCCTCCTCCGGCACGCCGAACCCGGTGGTCAGCACGAAGGCGGGCAGCTGGCGGGCGTACTCGGCGATCAGGTCGGCGCTGCCGACGGCGGCGAAGCGGTCGATCAGCTGGTGGGCGACCTCGGCGACCTGGCGCTGCAGCCGGTGCGGTTCGAGCAGGGCCAGGCCGTCGGTGATCACCGCGCGGTAGCGGGCGTGCGTCGCGCCGTCGCTGAACAGCGCGGTGGGGCGGTAGCCGAGCACCGGCAGCAGCGGGGAGTCCGGCGGGACGGTCGCCTGCCAGGCGCGGGAGTCCTTGGAGAAGGTGTCGGTGTCGCGCAGCAGGTCCAGGGCGGCCTGGTAGTCGGTGACCAGCAGGGCCTCGACGCCGGGGGCGATCTCGACCGGGGCGACGGCGCCGTGGCGGCGCAGCCGCTCGTACACCAGCTGGGGGTCGGCGGCGAAGACCGGGCCGTAGATCGGGGTCGGTCGGGTCTCGACGGTCACGGGCGTTCCTGGGGATCGGTGGCGGTGGCGGTGGCGGGCAGGGTCTCCAGGACGTGCTCGGCCAGGGCGATCAGCGCGTCGAGGCTGCTGCCGCGCTCGCGCGCGTCGCACAGCAGCAGCGGGGTCGCGGCGTGCAGGTCCAGGTGGGCGCGCAGCACCTCGGGCGGGTGCTCCGGGGAGTCCGGGAAGGTGTTGACGGCGACGGCGTACGGCAGGCCCTGCTCCTCGACCATGTCCATGATCTCGAAGGAGTCGGCCAGTCGGCGGGTGTCGGCGAGCACCAGCGCGCCCAGGGCGCCGCGGGCGATGTCCTGCCAGAGCGGGAAGAAGCGGCGCTGGCCGGGGGTCCCGAACATGTAGAGCACCGTGTTGCCGGGCAGGGTGAGCCGGCCGAAGTCCACCGCGACGGTGGTGGTGGTCTTCTCCGGCAGGCCCGCCAGGTCGTCCACCGGCCGCCCGGTCTCGGTCATCGCCTCCTCGGTGTGCAGGGTGGCGATCTCGGAGAGGGTGCGGATGAGCGTGGTCTTGCCGACCCCGAACGGGCCGGCGACCACCAGTTTCATCAGCAGCTGGTCCCGGTCGGGCAGGTAGCCCACCCGGCTCGGCCCTGCGGCCGGGAGGTCCTGGCCGGGGCCGGGGCCGCTGCCGGGGTCACCGGAGCGCACGGAGTCCAACGAGGAGCCTCTCGACGATGGAGCGGTCGGTCTGCTGGGCGCGCGGGATCGGCGCGCGGGCGCGCAGGCAGCCCGCCTCGACCAGGTCGGCCGCCAGGAAGACGGTGGCGCTGACCGGCAGGCGCAGGTGCGCGGCGGCCTCCACCACGGTCAGCGCGCCGGGGCGCAGCAGCTCCCAGAGCCGGCGGTGCTCGGGGTCGAGGTCGCCGGGCGGTTCGGCGCGGTCCGCGAACAGGACGGTCAGCCGCTCGAAGCCGTCGGTGCCGGGGCGGCTGCGGCCGCCGGTGGCCAGGTAGGCGGGCACCATCCGCCTGCGGGGGACGGCGCTCATGACCCGGTCGGGGTGCCCTGCGCGCCGGCCTCCTGCTGCCGGGGCGGGCTGGCCAGGGCCCGGCCGAGGGCGGCGACCTGGAGCTGCATCTGGTAGGCCACGTTGCCGAGTTGGGCGTCCGGGGCGGTGAACACGGCGAGCGAGGTGTTCTCCCCGGCGGGGACCACGATGGCGTAGCCGAGGTCGGACTCCACCACGGTCTGGGCCAGCCGCGGCCGCTCGACGTCGGTGAAGGCGGTGGTGAAGGCGCGGGCCGCGGCGTGCACGGTGGCGGTCATCGCGGCGACCCGCTCCGCGGAGGCCCGGCCGAGGCCGTCGGAGGCGGCCTCGACGAGGCCGTCACCGGTGGCGACCACCGCGTGCAGCACCCCCGGGAGCTCCAGCAGCGGGTTCAGCACCCAGGAGATCTCTTCGGTGGCGGTCGGGCTGGGCGAGCTGCTCACTTTTGTACTCCCAGGGTGCTCCCGGCGTCGGCCGGGGGAAATGGGGGCCGTTCCGCCCTGCCGCACAGCGGCGTGCGGGCTCAAGGCATGTGGGTAGGAGCCGTTGTCGGTGGCTCCGGCTAGGTTGATCGTGTGCATCTGAGGTACTCCTATCGCGCCTATCCGACGGCGAGTCAGCGCGTGGCTCTGGCACGGACGTTCGGGTGCGCGCGGGTGGTGTACAACGACGCCCTCGCGACACGGAGGGACGCCTGGAAGGACGGCCTGCCGTACCCGAAGGCCACGGACTTGCAGAAGCAGGTCATCACAGCGGCGAAGAAGACTCCGGAGCGGGCGTGGCTCGCCTCGGTGGGCGTGGATCCGTTGATCCAGTCCCTCCGGGATCTGGACACGGCCTACCGGAACTTCTTCGACTCGGTGGCCCGCAAGCGGGAGGGGGGGCGGGGGGGCGGGGGGGGGGCCGGGGGGGGGGGTGTGGGGGGGCGGGGGGGCGGGGGTGGCCGCCTCGGGAGGCGCGGGCGGGGCGCGCGGAATGTGGGGCGGGCGGGTTGAGG
>NZ_JBHYGR010000026.1:69811-84148 GCF_042738155.1 Kitasatospora sp. NPDC059088
GCCAGTCCCGCCGGGTTGTGGACCCGGCCTCCCTGAACTTCTTCGACTCGGTGGCCCGCACGCGGGAGGGCCGACCGGTCGGCCTGCCTCGGTTCAAGTCGAAGCGTGACGCCCGGCAGTCGCTGCGGTTCACCCGCAACGGCTTCCGCGTCCGGTCCAACGGGAAGCTGAACCTGGCGAAGATCGGCGATGTGCGGGTGAAGTGGTCGCGGGCGCTGCCCGCCGACCCGTCGTCGGTGACGATCGTGCTGGACCCGGCTGGGCGCTACCACGCGAGCTTCGTCGTGGACGTGGAGCCGTGCCACCTGCCCGAGGTCGATGCCGAGCTCGGCATCGACCTCGGGCTGACCACCTATGCCGTGCTCTCCGACGGCAGCGTGATCGACAATCCGCGCTTCCTGCGTAAGGCCGAGAAGCGGTTGAAGGCCGCGCAGCGGGAGCTGTCCCGTAAGGCCAAGGGGTCGAAGAACCGGGCCAAGGCCCGCCGCAAGGTCGCCAAGGCACACGCCAAGGTGGCCGACACCCGCAGGGACTGGCTGCACAAACAGACCACCAGGATCATCCGCGAAACCCAAGCGGTGTACCTGGAGGATCTGAACGTACACGGCCTCGCCCGAGGCCGCCTGGCCAAATCCGTCCACGATGCCGGATGGGCCACCTTCCGCCGACTGCTCGAAGAGAAAGCCGCACGGCGCGGGCGCACGGTCGGGATCGTGCACCGCACGTTCCCGTCCTCTCAGCTCTGCTCGGAGTGTGGGCACCGTGACGGTCCCAAGCCCCTCGCGATCCGCGCGTGGTCCTGCCGCGCATGTGGTGTGCTGCATGACCGTGACCTCAACGCCGCTCGCAACATCCTGGCCGCCGGGCAGGCGGACAGGCTAAACGCCCCTGGAGGGCCGGTGAGACCCGACGTGGCGATCCCACGCCGGGCACGGCCCGTTGAACGGGGAACCCGCCGGAACGCCGGCCGTACGGGGCAGGAGCCCCGCGCAGCAGGTGCGGCCGGAATCTCCCGGCCTCAGCCGGGGAGGATGTCAATGCTCGACTCCTTCTATGTCTGTCGGACCGGTGGTGTCGCCACCGGCGACGCCGTTCCGGGTGATCGCGCTGTCTTCGGGTGAGGCGCTGCCCGGGGCGGCCTGTGCCGCCGCGGCCCGGCCGGAGTCGGTGCCGCGCTGCAGGGCCTGCCAGTGGGCGGCGGCCCGCTCGGGGGTGCGGACGTACGGTGCGGGCTGCTCCCCCGGCCCTCCCGCCGTCCCGGCGGACGGTGCGCCGGGCGCCGCCCCCGGTTCCTCGCCGGTGCGCGGACGCCGCCGCCGTCGGCTGGGCAGGCCGCTGCCGTCCCCGTCGGGGGTGGCGGCGGTGTCCGGGTCGGGGACCACGTGGATGGCCGGCGCCGGGTGCGGGCCGGGCTGGTTGTGGCGGTCGGCGAGCACCGGCGGGGCCTGCTCGTCGGCGTCGCGCATCGGCGGGACGGCCGCGACGGTGGGCGCCGGTGCCGGGCCGCTGCCGGCCCGCAGCGGCAGCGGGGTGAGCACGGACAGCGGCTGCTCGTCGTCCACCGTGGTCACCAGCGCGGCCGGGATGCGCAGGAGGGTCCGCATGCCGCCGTACGGCGAGGGCTCGATGTGGCAGGTGAAGCCGTACTGGCGGGCCAGCTTGCCGACCACCGCGAAGCCGGTCTTGGGCGGGTTGCCCAGCTCGGTGAGCAGCACGTCCGACGGGCCGGCCAGCAGTCGGCGGGCCCGGCGCAGCTGGTCCTCGTCCATGCCGATGCCGCTGTCGTCGACGATCACCAGTGCGCCGCGGCCGCCCTGCTGGACGGTGACCGGGACGTCGGTCTCCGGGTGGGAGTAGGCGGTGGCGTTGGCGAGCAGTTCGGCGATGGCGATGGCGATCGGCTCGGCGGCCCGGGCGACCACGGCCAGCCGCTGCTCGCGCAGGTGGTTGGCGACCTTGATCCGGGCGTAGCCGGGCACCCGGGAGAGCGCGCCGACGACGACCTCGGCGAGCGGGGAGTCGGTCCGGGCCAGGCCCGGCCAGGCCTCGCAGAGCACGGCGACGGTCTGGATCCGGCGCAGCGCGACCTCGTTGCGGAAGTCGACCTCCAGCAGCCGGGGGTCGTCGTTGTCGTGCTGGAGCTGCTGGACCAGGCTCTGGATCTGGTAGAGCAGGGTCTGGATCCGGGAGGTGGCGCCGCGCATGGCGGCCCGGGCGGCGGCGTCGACCCGCTCGCGCTCGTCGGCGAGGGCCGCGGTGGTGGCGTCCAGGACGGACTGCAGGGCCCGGACGCCCTCGGGGCCGACGGCCTGCGGGTCCAGCGGGCCGACCGTCGGGGCGTTGGTGTGGGTCAGCCGGACGGCCGTGGCGGCGACCCGCTCCTGGGCGAGGTGGCCGATCTCCGCCAGCAGCGCGGCGCCGCCGCGGTCCGCGGCGGCCAGCCGGGCCTCGGCGGCCGCGGCGCGGGCGTTCGCCTCCCCGATGCCGGCGTTCGCCTCCTTGGCCCGGGCGTTGGCGGCGGCGCCCCGCTGGTCGGCGGCCCGGGTGTGCTCCTCGGCCCGCCGGGTCTGCTCGGCGGCGTTCCGTACGGCCTCCTGGGCCTCGTCCCGCTGGCGTTCCGCGCGGGCGAGTTTGGCCTCGGCGGCGCGGGCCTGCTGCGCGCCCTGGCCGAGCGCGGCCTCGGCGGCCACCGCCCGGCGGACGGCCGCGGCCCGGCCGCGGGCGAGCACGACCGCGGCCGCGGTGGTGGCCAGCGCCAGGACGATCAGCGCGATCAGCGCGATCTGCGTCATCGGGGTCCTCGGGTGTCCTTGCTGCTCGGCCCGGGCCGGCGCCCGGGGTTCGGTTCCGGGCGGAGCTCGGGAGCGGGGTGCGCGCGGGTGCGGTGGTGCGGGTGCCGGGGTGCGGGTGCCGGGTGCGCGCGGGGTCCGGCCGGGGTCGGGGCCCCGGCGGTCGGGGCCCCGGCGGTCGGTTCCGGGCGGTCAGTTCCGGGCGGGGCGCGGGCGCGGGA
Organism: Kitasatospora sp. NPDC059088; assembly: GCF_042738155.1. Classification (NCBI taxonomy): domain Bacteria; kingdom Bacillati; phylum Actinomycetota; class Actinomycetes; order Kitasatosporales; family Streptomycetaceae; genus Kitasatospora; species Kitasatospora sp. NPDC059088. Next base: position 72,822 of record NZ_JBHYGR010000026.1, read on the forward strand.
TCCGGGCCGAGTCCTCGGCCAGTTCGCGGGCCACCACGGCGACCTGGGCCATGGCGTCCAGGATGCCGGGCAGTTCGGAGCCGTCCAGGTGCCGGTACTCGGCCGCGACGGTGAGCACCAGCCGCTCGGGCAGGCCGAGTTCGGGGTGGCGCTGCTCGGCGATCACCCGCCGGGCGGCGTCCAGCGCGGGTATCCCGGCGGCGTGCAGGGTGTGGGCGCGCTCGCGGACGTACGCCAGGTAGCCGATGTGCTCCTGGACGCCCTCGCGGTCGAGCACCGGGCCGTGGCCGGGGACGAAGATCTCCGCGCCGGTGTCCAGGGCCCGTTCGCAGGCGCCGATGACGTTCTCCAGCGGGCCGGCCCAGTGCGAGGGGTGGTCGCCCGGTTGCTCGGGGGTCGAGGAGAAGATCACGTCGCCGGTGAACACGGCGCGTTGGTGCGGCAGGTGGACCATCAGGTCGCCGCCGGTGTGGGCGGCGGGCAGGCTGGTGATCTGCACCGGGTAGCGGCCGACCGTGAGCTCCAGCTCGCCGGTGAAGACGGTGCCCGGGTGCACCGGCTCGGTGGTGGACCAGTCGAAGCCCCCGAAGTGCTCGCGGAGGTAGCCGCCGAGCGGGGAGTCCGGGTCGCTGTTGGTGAGCAGGGCGTGCTGCTGCTGGGGGGTGGGCTCCCAGTGGATGTGCTCCAGCGCCTCGCGGGTGGCGATCACCTCGGCGTCGGGGAGCACTCCGGCGCCCCACAGGTGGTCGCCGTTGGCGTGGGTGACGACCACCCGGTCGATGTCGACCCCGGTCGGCAGCAGGCGCCGGCTGGCGGCCAGGAACTCCCCGGCCAGTGAGGGGTCGTAGGGGGTGTCGATCCAGAGCGCGGTGGTCTCCGAGGCCAGCAGGCCGCAGTTGGCCAGGCCCCAGCCCCGCTTCGGGGGGAGCCACACGTACAGGTCCTCGGCAATCGCGCTCACGTTCGCACGGTTGATCGTCATGCGCGCGATTATGCCCATGTTGTGTCAGGGATGGGGCAAAAGCTGTACGAACAGCTGGAGTTAGTGCCCCGTTCCCTCCCGCACTGTCCGGATTCGCACCACGTGGTCGAGACCAATCGTCTCACGGCTCGGGACGACTGGTGGACACCTCGCCCCGGAAACCCGACGGGACGTCGGACCGCTGGGTGGGCAGCACCCGGCAGACCTCGACCGTGACGTCCACCGTGTCCAGCCCGATCACCCGCCCCTCCACCGCGACGAATCCTTTCTCCCCCGAGCGGAACAGCGCCGCCAGCGGGGACCCCCGGTTCGCCGAGGTCAGGGCCTCCACCGCCATCGCCGAACCGAAGGCGAACACCCCGCAGAGCACGACGCAGGGCGCCTGCCGGGGCGTGCGGGTGACGAAGATGAAGCCGTGGTCGCGGATCAGCTCCCCGGCCGGGTTGTACAGCGCCTCGAAGGTCATCCCGCCCCAGCGGGCACGGGCCTCGTCCGGGTACTCGACCGCGAAGTCCGGGAACACCGTGTCCAGCACGCCACCGGAGTACGAGTTGACGCCCGGCCCGCCGATCGAGAAGGTCGGCATCCGCGGGTCCTGCGCCCCCGCCACCACCAGCTCGATCGTCGCCTTGCGGTTGACCTTCCGCAGCAGGTCGGTCAGTTCCGCTATCGCCCTGGCCTCGGCCATCGGCACGAACAGCACGTTCTTCGGCCCGCGGCTGGTCAACTGGCAGCCGTCCGAGGTGAAGGCGAACTCCGCCACCTCCAGGCTCGGGATGACGATCTGCACCCGCCCGTACGGCGCCAGCAGCGCCCGCAGGAAGCCGTAGCGCAGGAACAGCCTGGTGCGGGCGAGGGAACGGGCCGCGAGGAAGCCGATCACGGCCGGCACCGATGCGATCAGCACCTGGAGCAGGATCTCCATATGATCCCCCGGAGGAAGACTCGACCACGAACTGTGCGCCCTGGTCATGTCCCCGTCCGTGGCCGGAAATACCCCCTTCGCGGCAAATCGGGGTGGCCGGATCTCCGCGCCCCGGTCACCCCAGGCGCTTGATCCCCTTCCGCTCCCCCGCGCAGCGCTCGTACCCCAGCCAGGCGTTGACCGCCAGCATCGGCGCGTTGGTGGCGTCGTTGCTGGTGTACGCGCGGCGGTGACCGGCCGCCGCGGCGAGCCGCAGCGACTCCAGCTTGGCCAGCTTGGCCAGCCCGCGGCCGCGGAACTCCCGGCGGCAGGCGGTGAACGCGGACCAGTAGCGACCCAACCCGTCGGTCTGCGCCATGGTGAAGGCCGCCGGCTCGCCGTCCACCACGGCGACCACCGTCAGCCCGAGGTCGAGGTCCGGCCGGGCCCAGTCGCCCCGCAGCCACTCCTCGTAGTCCAGGGCGTCCATCACCACCTCGCCGGGCTCGTCCCGGATCGCGTCCGCCTCCACCAGGAACAGCGGGCGCGGATCGTCCGCCCAGTCGGTGGCCGGGCGCAGCTCGACGCCGGCCGGCCGCACCGGTGCCTGTGGCAGCGGGAGGGCCAGGTCCCGCCCGCCGAAGTGGGCTTCGCGCCCCGGCTGGTAGCCCCGGGCGGCACCGAAGGCCAGGGCGGCGGGCTCGTCGTCCAGCCAGGTGTGCAGTTCGGCCACCCCGTGGGCGCTCAGGTGCCGTTCGGCCGCGGCCAGCAGCGCGGTGGCCGCGCCGCGCCGCCGGAACCCGGGCAGCACGCTGCCGTTGGCGTAGCCGACGCCGGTGGTCGTCGTCCCGAGCACCAGTCCGCAGCGCACCGCGCCGACCACCCGGCCGTCCAGTTCGGCGACGAAGGTGCGGAAGCGCTCCTCGGGATTCGTCCGGGAGTTCATCCAGAGCAGCGCCTCGGCGCTCATCACCAGGTGTTCGCGGCCGGCCCGGTGGGCGGCGGTCACCGCCTCGGCGTCGGCGGGGCGGAAGTCTCGGATCGTCAGTTCGGTCTCAGTCATCGATGCGCACGCTATCCGCGCCCGTCCGCCGCCGCCTCCGTATTTCCCCGCCACCGGGCCGTCCGTCCGCGGATCCGCCCCGGACGCCGGGCCGGAATCCCCGCGCACCTGAACGGCAAGGCTCAAATAATGCTCTGAGAAGACCGGGTGAGGCTTGGCAGCCACCCCGCCCGGGGACATCCTCAGCAACACGGCCGCGCGGTCCTGGCGACGACGCCCGCACCGCCCGACGGCCTCCCCACCCAGCCCTCCGAAGGGGGCGAACCGATGACCTCCCCTGCCCTGGACCTGCCCGGCTCCACCGCCTCCACAGTGGACACCGTCACGACGGAGACCACCCCGGCGGGCACCACCGCGACAGGCACCACCGCGACGGCCACCACCGCGCCCCGGCTCGGCGTCGGCCTCGGCTGGCGCAGCGAGATCGACACCGTGGTCGAGCGCCAGCCCGGCCTGGACTGGGTCGAGGTGGTCGCCGAGAACGTCTGCGCCGACCACCTGCCCACCTCGCTCACCGTCCTGCGCGAACGCGGCGTCACCGTCGTCCCGCACGGCGTCGGCCTCGGCCTCGGCGGCGCCGACCGGCCCGACCCCGGCCGGCTCGGCAGGCTCGCCGGAACGGCCCTCGCGCTCGGCTCCCCCCTGGTCACCGAGCACCTGGCCTTCGTCCGGGCCGGCGCCCTGGAGGCCGGCCACCTGCTGCCCGTCCCGCGCACTCGGGACTCCCTGCGGGTGATCGCCGAGAACGTCCGGATCGCCCAGGACCAGCTGCCGGTGCCGCTCGCCCTGGAGAACATCGCCGCCCAACTCGCCTGGCCCGACGACGAGTTCACCGAGGGCGAGTTCCTCGCCGAACTCGTCGCGCGGACCGGCGTCCGACTGCTGATCGACGTGGCCAACCTGCACACCAACCGGGTCAACCTCGGCACCGACCCGGCCGCCGAGCTCGACCGCCTGCCGCTGGAGGCGCTCGCCTACGTGCACGTCGCCGGCGGCACCCTGGTCGACGGCGTGTGGCACGACACCCACGCCCACCCCGTCACCGAACCGGTGCTGGAGGTCCTGGCCGAACTCTGCGCGCGGGTCGAACCGCCCGGCGTCCTGCTGGAACGGGACGCCGACTTCCCGCCGCCCTCCGAACTGGCCGGTGAACTGGACGCCATCCGTCGGGTGCTGGAGGGGAGCACCCGATGACGCCCGACCTGAACCCCGTCGAGCCGAAGGGGGGCGCCGGCGCCGAGGACGCGACCGGCACCCCCCGGGAGCGCCTGGCCCGGCGCCAGACGGAACTGCTGGCCGCCCTGGTGGCCGGCGGGCCCGTCCCGCCCGGCTTCGACCCGGACCAGGTCCGCGCCCAGTCCACCGGCCTCGCCGCCAAGCGGCGCGACACCACCGCGAAGGTCGCCCCCGACCTGCCCCGCCTGCTCGGGGCACGGTACGGGCCGCTCTTCCTCGCCTACGCCCGCACCCACCCGCAGACCGGCGGCTACCACGCCGACGCCCGGGCCTTCGCCGCGTGGGTGCTCACCGACGGCGGCCCGTCCGCCGCCGACCACCGCCGCGCCCTGGAGCAGTGGCTCCACCCGGCGCCCCAACCGCCGCCCGGCCCGCTCGCCAGGCTGCGCCGGGCCCTGCGCGGCCACTGATCCGACGTCTCAATCGGGGGAACCGCCCATGTGGCACAACAGCTACTTCCTGATCCCGGCCCTCCTGCTGGTCGCGGCCGCGCTGTACGCCTCCCAGGCCAGGCAGCGGGTCCGCCACGTGCCCCACCCGCAGGGCCTGCCCGGCCGCGGCCTGCCGCTGCTGGACACCGCCTTCCTGGCAGGCGGCCCGGGCCGGGTCTTCGACACCGCGCTGGTCCGGATGCACCTCGGCGAACAGGTCGTGATCAACCGCGCCGGACTGGTCACCCTCACCGGCGCCCGCCCGTACGACGCGGTCGACCAGGCCGTGCACGACGCCGTCGGCTCGACCGGCAGCCGGGAACTCGGCACCCTGCGCCGCACGGTGATGCGCTCCGCCGCCGTCCAGGAGATCGGCGACCGGCTCGCCGACCGCGGCCTGATGCGCCGCCCGGAACGGCTGCACCGGGCCCGCGTCGCACGGCGGCTGCTCTGGCTGGCGATGCTCGACGTCGTGGTCTTCGCCGGGCTCGCCCTGCTGCTGGACGACAACGACGCCCTCTACGACCGCCCCAACCTCTGGTACCCGGGCCTCTTGCTGCTCCTCGGCGCCGTCGCCCTGCTCGCCACCCTCCCCGCCGACGGCCGGGTCACCCCGGCCGGGCACCGCCAGCTCGCGCTGATGCAGGGCAGCACCCCGTGGACGCCCGGCTCCGGCGTCTCCCCCCGGCTGACGGGCGGCGCGATGCTGGGCGCGGTCGCCCTCGGCGGACTGGCCGCGGCCGCGCTGGACGACCAGGAGCTGGAGGCCGCGATGCTGGCCGCGGCGGCCGAGGACGAGGCGGTGCGACAGGCCCAGGCGGCCTCGTCCTCCTCCTTCTTCTCCTCGGGCGGATCCTCGTCCGGTACCTCCTCGTCCGGCGGGTCCTCCTGCGGCGGGTCCTCCTGCGGCGCCGCCTCCACCGCCTCCTGCGGCTCCTCCGACTCCGGCTCCACCCACCACCACTCCTCGTGCGGCGGCTCCTCGCACCACTCCTCGTGCGGCGGCTCCTCGCACTCCAGCTGCGGCTCCTCGTCGAGCTGCGGTTCGTCCTCCAGCTGCGGCTCCTCGTCCAGTTGCGGGAGCAGCTGCGGCGGCTCCTGACGTCACAGTTCGGTATCGCGCCCCGGGAAGCCGTTCCCCGCGCCGAGGCCCCAGGCATAGAACAAGCCCATGTGGTTGCTGTTCCTGATACCGGCCTGTGTCGCGGCGGTGCTGTCCTGCCTCCGGCTGGTGCGGATGACCGCCACCGCCGATGCCCTCGCCGACCAGGACGGGCGGCGCCCGCCGGAAGCCGTCGGCATCGGACTGTACGAGACGGCCTACCTGGCCGGCGGCCCGGACCGGGTGGTGGAGCTCGCCCTCGTCCTGATGGCCGGCCGCGGCCGTCTGCACCTCGCCCACACCGGCTGGACCACCGTGGTCGACCCCAGGGGCCGCAGCCGGCTGGAACGGGCGGTCGTCGCCACCGTCGGCCCCGAGGGCCAGTGCCGCACCGACGAGCTGCGCCGGGCGATGGGCGAGCACCCCACCGTGCTGGAGATCGGAGCCCGGCTGGCGCTGGCCGGCCTGGCCACCCCGGCCCTGGTCCAGCGCAACACCGTGGTGGTGGTGCGCCAGGTCCGGCACGCGATGCTGCTGACGGTGGTGCTGCTCGCCGCCGCGGTCTCGCTCAGCGGCTTCACCGGCGGTGACACCCTCGCCCCGATCGCCTGGTTCTCGCTGCCGCTGGTGCTCACCGCGGGCACCCTGCTGATGGCCCGGGTCGACGTCTACCCGTACACCCGCTGGGCCTCCCCGATCGGCCAGGAGGTGCTGCGCGAGGTCCGCCCGGCCCGCCAGCACGGCCTCGCCGACGACGAGGAGCGCGAACTGCTCACCGCCGTCGCCATGAACGGCCCCGCCGTGCTCCCCGACGCCCGGCTGCGCGCCGCCCTGCGCCCGCACCGCGGCTGAAAACCGGCTGCGCCGACGGCCCTGACCGGGGCAGACTCCGCCCCATGGACGACCAGCACCGCGCCGCACTCGACCGCGCCCACCGCGAAGGCCGGCCGGTCCGGCTGCGCCGCTCGATCCCCGGCGCGGACGAGCTGGAGGGCTTCGTCCTCGGCACCGGCCCGGTCTGGACGCTGCTCGCCGCGTGCACCGACCACCACCTCGACGGCTGGACGGCCGTGCGCACCACCGACCTGCGCAAGGTCCGCGACCTCGGCGGCCCCGACACCCTGACCGTGCGGGTGCTGCGCCGCCGGGGCCGGTGGCCCGTCCGGCCGCCGGGCGCCGAACTGCCGCTGGACGACCTGCCGGGGCTGCTCGCCACCGCCTGTGCGGAGTACGGCATGATCGCGCTGCACACCGAGCGGAACGCCCCGGACTCCTGCTGGGTCGGCGCCGTCACCGCCGTGCGCCCCGCCTCGCTGCGGCTGCACGAGGTCGACCCCGAGGCGCGCTGGCGCCCGAAGCCGACGAAGTTCCGCTTCTCCGACGTCACCCGGGTCGACCTCGGCACCCGCTACAACGCCGTCCTGCGGGAGTTCGCGGGGCCGCGCCCCTGACGAACGGCCGGAGGCCGGCTCCCACCCCAGCGGGGGGAGCCGGCCTCCGGTACGGCGCGGGTCAGGCCAGGCCGTTCAGCAGCTCGCTCACCGGCTTGCGGCGGCCGGTGAAGAACGGCACCTCCTCGCGGACGTGCAGCCGGGCCCGGGAGGGGCGCAGGTCGCGCATCAGGTCGACGATCCGGTGCAGCTCGTCCGCCTCGAAGGCGAGCAGCCACTCGTAGTCGCCGAGCGCGAACGAGGCCACCGTGTTGGCCCGCACGTCCGGGTAGCCGCGGGCCATCTGGCCGTGCTCGGCGAGCATCGCGCGCCGCTCGGCGTCCGGCAGCAGGTACCACTCGTAGGAGCGGACGAACGGGTAGACGCAGACGTAGTCGCGCGGGCGCTCGTCGGCGAGGAAGGCCGGGATGTGCGACTTGTTGAACTCGGCCGGGCGGTGCAGGGCCATGTTCGACCAGACCGGCTCCAGCTGGCGGCCCAGGCCGGTGCGGCGGAAGCGGTTGTACGCCTCCTGGAGGTCGTCCGAGTCCTCGGCGTGCCACCAGACCATCAGGTCGGCGTCCGCGCGCAGCCCGGAGACGTCGTAGGTGCCGCGGATCGTCACGTCCTTGGCGTCCAGCTGCGCGAACAGCTCGTCCACCTCGGCGGCGAGGGCGGTGCGGTCCTCGGGCAGGGCGCCCTTGAGCTTGAACACCGACCACATGGTGTAGCGGATGACCTGGTTCAGGTCGCGCGCCTTCTTCTTCTCGGGCCGCTGCTCGGGCTCCCGCTCAACGCTCTCAGTCATGCGCCCATTGTCCTCTCCGTGGAACCGTCCCCGGTCGTCGGGGTCAACCGTTCGTCGATGTGCTCACCGACGGCCGCCGCGGCGGCGGCCGCCGAAGCGATGCAGGCCGGGATCCCCACCCCGTCGTACGCGGCGCCGCACAGCGCCAGGCCGCCCACCGCCCGCACCGACGCCCGCACCCGGGCCACCCGGTCCGGGTGGCCCACCGGGTACTGCGGCAGGCCCGCCGTGAAGCGCGACACGAAGGTGTCGTACGGCCGGGCGGTCAGGCCGACCGCCTCCGCCAGGTCCGCCAGCGAGCGGGCCACCAGCTCCTCGTCCGGCAGCTCCAGCACCTCGTCCTCGCGGTGGCGGCCCAGCGAGGTGCGCAGCAGGAAGGCGTCCGGGGCGGAACGCTGCAGCCAGCCCCACTTGTTGGAGGAGAAGGTCGAGGCCTTGATCCGGCGGCCGTCCACCGGCGGTACCAGGAAGCCGCTGCCGGCCGGCGGCTCGGGCAGGTCGGCGCGGCGGAACGCCAGGGTCACCAGGGCCATGCCCGCGTACTCGACGGCGTCCAGCTCGGCGGCCGCCGCCGGGGCGTCCGCCCGCAGCAGCCGGGCCGCGGCCGGCGCCGGGACGGCCAGCACCACGGCGTCGGCGGTCAGCACCTCGCCGCCGGCCACCACCCGCCAGCCCTCGGGGGTGCGGCGCAGCTCCTCCACCGGGGTGTCGGTGCGCAGGTCCACGCCCGCCTTCACACAGGCCGCGGCCACCGCCCCCGGCAGGGTGCCGAGGCCGCCGCGCAGCCCCTGGAACACCGGGGTGCCGACCACCTGCGGCCGGGACGCCAGCGCGTGCACCCCCTCGACCAGCGAGCCGCCGCTCCGGGCGATCGGCAGCAGCTGCGGCACGGCGGCGCGCAGCGAGATCTCCTCGGCGCGACCGGCGTAGACGCCGCCCAGCAGCGGCTCCACCAGCCGGTCCACCACCTCCTGGCCGAGCCGGTCGGCGACGTAGCGGCCGATCGCGACGTCCGCCCCGACCTCGCCGGCCCGCTCGTGCCGGGCCCGCTCCAGCCCCTCGGCGCTCAGCACCCCGGAGGCGGCCAGCGCCTCCAGGTCGCCCGGGACGCCCATCACCTGCCCGCCCGGCAGCGGCCGCAGCGCGCCCCTGGTCCAGATCGCCGCCTTGGCGCCGGTCGGCGGCTCCAGCTCCGCCCCCAGCCCGACGGCCCGGGCCAGTTCCACGGCCTCCGGCCGCCGCGCCAGCACCGACTCGGCCCCGAGGTCCACCCGGACCCCGCCGACCTCGCCGCCCCACAGCTTCCCGCCGACCCGCCCCGACGCCTCCAGCAGTGTCACCCGCGCCCGCGCCGGCCCCCCGGCCGCCCCGCTCAGGAAGGCGGCCGCAGCCAGCCCCGCGATCCCACCACCGACGACGACGACCTGTGCATCCGACATGCCTCGCAGTCTCGCAGGTCTTTACACGGATGCCTCAATCCGCTGCACGCTTCCGCCGGGACACGAACCTGTCGAGATCGATGACGGTCGGGAACGGCACCGGCCGCTCCAGCTTGCCCCGGAAGATCCCGGCCGGCGCGTAGGCACTTGCCGCTGGATCCAGCTCGTAGACGTGCACGACCGGCAGACCGTCCTCCTCCTCGACGATCCAATAGTGCCGAATTCCGGCCTTGGCGTACTTCCGGAACTTGACCTCGCGGTCGCGTTGGGCGGACTCCGGAGAGACCACCTCAACGACCAGTACCACCTCGGTCGGCTCGTACCACGTGCGAGTGGGGTCGGGCTCGGCGCTCACGACCATCACATCTGGTTCCGGGCGGTTGGTGCGGTCGAGCTTGATCGTGATCTCGCGCTCCGGCCACAATCCATCCGGCACGAGGCCTTCCAGCGCCGCGTTCAGGCCCGATACGACCCAACTGTGCCAAGTGCGCTGCGGGGACATCATGAAGACCAGGGCTCCGTCGATCAGCTCGGTGTGCCGCGGCGCCTGCGGCAGGTGGTCGAGGTCGTCAGCGATCCAACCCTCGACTCTGGGCGCGTACATCCAGTCCGGCAGCTCGCTCATAACTCCAAGATAGCGAGTTCTGCGGCGCTGCCTGCGGGCCACACAAGCCGTGTGCCACAGAGCCGGTCATGGCGAACCTGCGGGATGGAGCACTCCGGTGGGTCGTGTCCGTCCCGGGGCCGAGCTGTGATGGACCTGCGATCTGCCGGGCGGGTCCGTCGGGCAGGCTCTTGCGTCCAATGGCAGCAAATGCCAGCGGACTTGGGGAGGGGCCGGGGAATGGGACGACGGGCGAGGGCCGGGGTGCCGGTGGTGGCGGTGGCCGCCGCGGTGCTGCTGGCCGGGGGTTGCAGTGCGAGCGGCGGCGGGGAATCGGGGCGGAACGACTCGGCGGGAGCGCCGGCGAAGGCGGCCGGTGGGGCGGCCGCGCCGGCCGCTCCCGCCCCGGCGGGCGGGCAGCCCTCCGGGGCGCCGGCGGCCGCCGGGGTCACTCCGGCCGCGGACGCCCGGCTGATCTCGTACACCGCGCAGCTCTCGCTGACCACCAAGGACGTCGGGCAGGTCCTGGGCAGGGCGCGGGAGTTGACGACCGCGTCGGGCGGTTACGTGGGCGGCGAGTCGGTCAACGGCGGCGGTGCGGACGAGTACGGCCAGTTGACGCTGCGGATCCCGTCCGCCGCCTACCAGCAGACCCTGGACCAGCTGGCCGCCCTGGGCCGGGTGGTCTCGCGCAAGAGCCAGGCGGACGACCTGACCCAGCAGGTCGCGGACGTGGCGAGCCGGGTGCAGACCCAGCAGGCGAGCGTGGACCGGGTGCGGGCGCTGATGGCCCAGGCCAAGACGCTGAGCGACATCACCTCGCTGGAGGGCGAGTTGAGCCGCCGGGAGGCGGACCTGGAGTCCTTGCAGAAGCAGCAGAAGGAGCTGGCCGCCCGGACCTCGTACTCGACCGTCACCCTGGACGTCCGCCGGGAGGCGGTGGCCCCCACGCCGACCCCGACGCCGACGGCGGCCGGGGGGAAGGGCTTCGGCGAATCGGTGGGTTCGGCGCTGGGCGGCGGCTGGCACGTGCTGGTCGCGATCGGGACCGCGCTGGTGGTGGCGCTGGCCGCGGTGGCGCCGTTCCTGCTGGTGCTCGGGGTCCCGGGGGCGCTGCTCTACCGGTACTGGCGCCGGACCCGCGCACGGCCGGTCGTCCGGCCCGAGGAGCCCGAGCACCCCGGGGCTTCCGGGGAATGACGCACGGCGGCGGGGGGGGGCGCCCCCCCCGGGCCCCCCCCCCCCGGGGGGGGGCCCCCGCCCCCGCCCCCGCGCCCCCCCCCCCCCGCCGGGGGGGCGCGGCGGGGGGGGGCCGCGGGGCCCCCCCG
>NZ_JBHYGR010000026.1:84158-87329 GCF_042738155.1 Kitasatospora sp. NPDC059088
GCCCCTGTCGCCCACCTCCTCGTTGGTGGTGGGTGCCTTCGCGGGGCTGGCCACCCCCCCCGAGCGCGCGCCCCCCCCCCCGCCGCGGGGCGTCAGCGCGCGCTGGCCTCGTGCACGAAGGCGACCAGGCGGCTGAGCGCGTCCGGGTCCATGGACGGCATCACGCCGTGGCCGAGGTTGAAGATGTGGCCGCTGGTGCCGAGCGCCTGGGCGGCGTGCAGCACCTCGCGGGCCTTGGTCTCGACGACCTTGGTGGGCGCGTACAGCACCGCCGGGTCGAGGTTGCCCTGGAGGGCCTTGCCCGCGCCGACCCGCTCGGCGGCGACGTTCAGCGGCACCCGCCAGTCGACGCCGACGATGTCCGCGCCGGCCTGGCCCATCAGCCCGAGCAGCTCGCCGGTGCCGACGCCGAAGTGGATCCGCGGCACCCCGTAGTGGGCGACGGCGTCGAAGACCTTGGTGCTGGCGGGCATCACCGAGCGGCGGTAGTCGTCCGGGGCGAGCGCGCCGACCCAGGAGTCGAACAGCTGGACCGCGGAGGCGCCGGCCTCGATCTGCACCTTGAGGAAGGCGGAGGTGATGTCGGCGAGGCGGTCCAGCAGGGCGGCCCAGAGCTCGGGCTGCCCGTACATCATGGCCTTGGTGTTCTCGTGGTTCTTGGAGGGCCCGCCCTCGATCAGGTAGCTGGCGAGCGTGTACGGCGCGCCCGCGAAGCCGATCAGCGGGGTCCCGCCGAGCTCGTCGACCAGCAGGCCGACGGCCTCGGTGACGTAGGGGACGTCGTCGGGCTCCAGCGGGCGCAGCCGGTTGAGGTCCTCGAAGGTGCGGATCGGGTCGGCGATGACCGGGCCGATGCCGGGCTTGATGTCCACGTCGATGCCGACGGCCTTGAGCGGCACCACGATGTCGCTGAAGAAGATCGCCGCGTCCACCTTGTGCCGGCGCACCGGCTGGAGGGTGATCTCCTTGACCAGCTCGGGCCGCATGCAGGACTCCAGCATGGGGATGCCCTCGCGGACCTTCAGGTATTCGGGCAGCGAGCGGCCCGCCTGGCGCATGAACCACACCGGCGTGTGCGGCACCGGCTCGTGCCGGCAGGCGCGCAGGAACGCGGAGTCGTGCGCGGCGCCGCGGCGCGCGGGGGTGCTTCGGCCGTCGGGGGTGGCCGCCGTCGGGTCTGCCGTAGTCTCGCTCACGGGTCAAATCTTCGCACGCGCCCGGGGGCACCCTTCCCGGGTGGTCTCGTCGGTTCCTCCAAGATCTGGCCGGGTTTGCCGTTCCGGCACGCCGCTCGGACGGAAGTTGCGGCGATAACCCCGGTCTTCGACCTAGTCTTCGGGTCATGGCAGCGGTCGGCGGGCACCCCGCGCAAGGTGGCGGAACAGGTGGCGGAACGGGTCGGGAGGGGGCGCCGAGCGAGTTCCGGGCCGCCGTGGAGGCCCTCGACGGGGCCCGGCTGCGGCCGGAGCTCCAGCTCTCCCCCGCGCCGGCCCCGCGCCGGCTGGCCCCGTACGCCTTCGCGCTGACCGCCACCGTGGAGGTGGACGACGAGGAGCTGGCCGACGGCCGGCTGGTCCTGCTGTACGACCCGGCCGGGCAGGAGGCCTGGAACGGGGAGTTCCGGGTGGTCACGATGACCCGGGCGGAGCTGGAGCCGGAGATGGCCGGCGACCCGCTGCTCTCCGAGGTCGGCTGGGCCTGGCTGCTGGACGCGCTGCAGGCGCACGGCGCCGGGTACGCGGAGCCGTCCGGCACGGTGACCCGCTGCGCCTCGCAGTACTTCGGCGGCCTGGCGGACCGCCCCGCGGCGACCGAGATCGAGATCCGGGCCTCCTGGACGCCGGCCGACGGCCGGTTCGAGCGGCACCTGGCGGCCTGGGGCGACCTGCTCTGCATCAGCGCCGGACTGCCGCCGGCCAACCCGTCCCCGCCGCCGGCCGAGGTCACGTCACTCGGTGGAGTGGTCCCGATGCCCGCCCGGCGACGCCCCCGGTCGCACTGAAGGGTGGCGTCCGGGCCGGACGGCACCGTCCGCCCCGATGCCACCCCCAGGACTGACGGAGTGTGGCTTCGGCCCTGCTCTGCGTCAATTACCTGCTCAAAGTCGATCGATCTGTCATGGATCTGATCGATTTTGTACGAATTCCAGGCATGTCGCATCAGTCATATGCGCGATTTGTCCGTATTGTTACTCACTAGATCGTGATCTTTCGCTAAAGCCGGGCACGGTAGCTGCCGAAGCAGACTGTGACCCTTTCCGAACGCGGAACACTCCGACCGCCCCCTCGGGGTTCCGTCCGCCACTCCCCGCAGGAGGCCTGGTGTCGGTCCTTCTTGAGCACCCCGCAAACGTGGTCGCCTACCGCCCGACCAAGCCCACCGCCATGGTGGTCATCGCCGATCCCCGCGTCCGAAACACCGTCACCCGCCACCTCTGGGCGCTCGGCGTCCGCGACGTGATCGAGGTGTCCTCGATCGCCGAGGCCCGCCCCCGGGTCTCCACCCCGCGCGACATCTGCGTCGCCGACGTCCACCTGCCGGACGGCTCCGGACTCACCATCCTCGCCGAGACCCGCGCCGCGGGCTGGCCCAACGGCCTGGCCCTGTCCGCCGCCGACGACATCGGCGCGGTCCGCAGCGCGCTCGCGGGCGGCGTCAAGGGTTACGTGGTCACCGGCACCCGCACCAACGTCGCGATGCCCGGCCGCCCGGGCCTGCCGCTCGGCGCCGCCGGGCTGGCCGGCCGGATGCGCCGCCCCGGGATGCCGGGCATGCCGGGTGCCGCCGGTGCCCCAGGCGCACCGGGTGCCCCCGGAGCGCCGGGCCCGCAGCAGACCGCCTACCGCGAGCTGTCCGGCCGCGAGGTCGAGGTGCTGCGGCTGGTCGCCGAGGGCCAGTCGAACAAGGCGATCGGCGTCGCGATGGGCCTGTCCGCGCTCACCGTGAAGAGCCACCTGGCCCGGATCGCCCGCAAGCTCGGCACCGGCGACCGCGCCGGGATGGTCGCGGTCGCGCTGCGCACCGGCATCATCCACTGAGCCGGCCGGGGCCGAAACCGCTCCGCGAACCGTCGGCGGCCCAGGAGGAACGTTCCTCCAGGGGCGCCGCCCCCCCGGCCGGGGGGACCCCGGGGGGCCGGCCCCGCGGGGGGGGGGTTTAAAACAAATACAC
>NZ_JBHYGR010000026.1:87339-88831 GCF_042738155.1 Kitasatospora sp. NPDC059088
CCGGGGGGGGGGGGGGGGGGCGCACACCCCCCCCCCCCCGCCGAGCGGCCCCCCCGGCCCCCCCGCACGCCCGTCCGGCGGCACCCGGGGCTCCGGGCCCGGCGGTCCGTCAGCCGGGCGCCCGGGCAGCCGGTCGGGCGGCCCGGCGGGTGACCCGGCGGGCGGGCGATCAGCAGTCTGACCAGTCCGACAACACTCCCAGTTCCGGTGACCGTCGTACCCTTGGTAGGTGACCGACGCCGTAGCAGCCATCCCAGAAGAAGCAGCCCCGGTCCCGCTCCTCGAACCGAAGGAGGGGATCCCGCCCGTCGTGGCGGACGAGCAGGCGCTGGCCGCCGTCGTCGCCGCCTTCGCCGCGGGCACCGGACCTGTCGCCGTCGACGCCGAGCGCGCCTCCGGCTACCGCTACGGGCAACGGGCGTACCTCATCCAGCTGCGCCGCGCGGGCGCCGGCTCCGCGCTGATCGACCCGATCGCCTGCCCCGACCTGAGCGGACTGGGCGCCGCCATCGCGGACGCCGAGTGGGTGGTGCACGCCGCCACCCAGGACCTCCCCTGCCTCGCCGAGGTGGGCATGAGACCGGCCCGGCTGTTCGACACCGAGCTGGCCGGGCGGATCGCCGGCTTCGCCCGGGTCGGCCTGGGGCCGATGACCGAGAACGTGCTCGGGCTGAGCCTGGCCAAGGAGCACTCGGCGGTCGACTGGTCCACCCGCCCGCTGCCCGAGCCGTGGCTGCGCTACGCCGCTCTGGACGTCGAGGTGCTGGTCGAGCTGCGCGACGCACTCGAACAGGAGCTGGACGCCCAGGGCAAGCTGGACTGGGCCCTGGAGGAGTTCGCCGCGATCGCGGCCGCGCCCCGCCCCGCCCCGCGCACCGACCCGTGGCGGCGCACCTCGCAGCTGCACAAGGTCCGCCGGCGCCGCCAGCTGGCCGTGGTGCGCGAGCTGTGGCTGACCCGCGACCGGATGGCCCAGGAGCGCGACGTCTCCCCGGGCCGGGTGCTCTCGGACGCCGCGATCGTCAACGCCGCGCTGGCCATGCCGCTGAACATCGCCGCGCTGCAGGCCGTCCAGGGCTTCGGCCCGCGGCTGCACCGGCGCCAGCTGGACCAGTGGCTGGCGGCCGTGCAGCGCGGCCGGGAGGTCCCGGAGAACCAGCTGCCGCCGGCCGCCGCCCCGCACGACGGGCCGCCGCCGCCGCGGGCCTGGGCGGAGAAGGACCCGGTCGCGGCCGCCCGGCTCTCCGGTGCCCGCGCCGCGGTCAGCGAGCTGGCCGAGCGCCACCACCTGCCCGCCGAGAACCTGATCACCCCGGACCTGGTGCGCCGGGTCTCCTGGGAGCCGCCGGCCGACCTGAGCGGCGACGGCGTGGCCGCCGTGCTGCGCCGGCTCGGCGCCCGGCAGTGGCAGGTCGACCTGGTGGCGCCGGTGGTCGCCGCCGCCTTCGCCACCGCCGCCACCGCCGGCACCGCCGAGGCCTGATCCGGCCGG
>NZ_JBHYGR010000027.1:0-15839 GCF_042738155.1 Kitasatospora sp. NPDC059088
CGGGGCGAGCCCCCCGGGCGGGGGGGGGGGGGCCGGGGGCCCGCGGGGGGGGGCCCCCCGCGGCGGGGGGGGGGCGGGCCCCCCCCCCCCCCCCCCCCCTCACCGCTGTTCCGGCGGGGTCAGCAGGGGCCGTCGTCGCCCCAGACGCCCCACTGGCCGCTGGCGCTCGGCACCTCGTTCAGCGTCCACCACTTGGCGTGGTAGTTGTGGCCGTTGTACGAGACCTTGGCGCCCGCGGTGTACGTGGTGCTCGCGCTCCACGCCGGGGCGGTGCAGGTGCCCGGGTTGCCGGTGGGGCTGCCGGTCGGCGTGCCCGGGCCGGTGGGCGGGGTGGTCGGGGGCGTGGTCGGCGGGGTGGTGGGCGGGGTCGCCCCGGCGAACTTCACGGTGTACTTGGTGAAGTCCCAGTCGCTCTGCGCCACGCTGGAGCAGGAGCCGGACAGGCCCGGGTCCACCGGCCCGGTGCACTGGCGGTCCCGGTTCACCGACCAGAAAGTGTAGCGGGCCAGGCCGTGCGCGGTGGCGAAGTCCAGCACGCTCTGGAAGTCGGCCTGGCGGAAGTACTCGGCGGCGTCGGTGCGGCCGTTCATCATCGACACGCCCTCGTGGGCGTACGCGGTGGCCTCGCTCCAGCCGAAGGTGGTCTGCAGGATCTGGTTGAACTTCACCAGCGCGTCGGTCTGCGCCGCGGCGCCGTTGAAGCCGCCGTCGAACGGCATGATCGAGTAGTTGTTCGGCGTGAAGCCCTGCGACTTGGCCTCGTTGAGCATCTGGGTGCCGAACCAGCCGGTGCCGGCGTTGGTCCCGGCCGTGGTGATCGAGACGTACAGGCCGGGGTTGTTCTGCTGGAGGATCCGGGCCGCGCCGATCTCGTTGTGGATGGCGGCGGTGTTCTCGTACTCCGGCTCCTCCAGGTCGAAGTCGATCGCCTTGAGGCCGTACTTGGTGATGACCTGCTGGTACCCGGCGGCGGTCGCCTCCGGGGTGCCGCAGACCTGGCCGAGCTTGGTGCCGCCGTACCCGCCGACCGACACCGAGACGTCCCCGCCCTTGCCGCGGATGGTCTGGATGACGGCGGGCATGGCGGTGTCGGAGTCGATCGAGGAGGTGCCGCCCCAGGCGGGCGAACAGTTGTTGCCCTGGGCGAGGACGAAGGCCAGCTGGAAGGCCTTCTGGCCGGTGGCGTCCATCACGGCGGCGGCGTCCGGCGGGCTGTTGTCCTCGGGCATCAGGTACGGCGCCGAGGCGTACCAGTTGCTGCCCAGGCCGGCGGCGGTGGTGCCGGTGGTGGAGGCGGAGGCCGGGCCGGTGCCGGCCAGGGCGGCGAAGCCGCCGGCGACCAGGCCGAGCACGCCGGCCACGGCGAGGGCGGCCCGGGATCTGCGGGTGGTCGGTGCGGTGCGTGGCTGTGGGGGAAGTACGCGGTGCATCGGGGGGCCTTCCGGGAGGCATGCGTGGGGGAGGGCCCGTGCGCGCCGGAGGTGGGGGTGGCGCGGGCAGGCCGAACTGTCCCGGGGCGTGGGGTGGTTGCCCAGAGCTCCCACTGGTATAGACCTTTCCCGGAGGGTCGGTCAAGGGTCCGGTCGAGGGCCCGGCCGGGCGGGGGGCGGGCGCGGGTGTGGCGGAGGCGCGACGCAGGCGTGACGGCGGCGGAGCGGGACCGCGGAAAGGGAATCGGCTCGTCCGGATCAAAGCTCGATGATCCTCGAATTTGGTCTAGACAGGTTCTCGAACGGTCGGTTAGCTTTCGGACCACGAGATCTCGTGGGTAACCGCACAGCCTCTCCAGTCCACCTTCCCGAGCGGAGGAAAAAATGGTTCAGGCGATTCTCAACCTGGTCGACCGGGCGGTTTCCGGCGGACGCAAGGCGCAGGCCGCCGACGCGTATTGCCAGTGCCCGGCCGGCACCACCACCAACTGCGTCGGCGAGACGCTCTACGTCCGGGAGTGCTGCTCCTGGAACTGTGCCGTCGCCCCCAGCTGCATCACCTACGCGATCGTGGGCGGCTGCTGACCCGACCGGCTCGGCCGACTGATCCGGCCGGCTGACACACGGCCGCGGGGGGGGGCCCCCCCCGCGGGGGGGGGGGCCCCCGGCGGAGGGGGAGTCATGACCGCATACCTCTTGCTCGGCTGCCGCGCCGTCATCGCGGTGGTGTTCGCCCGATCCGCCTGGGCCAAGCTCCGCGCCCGCCGCGACTTCCGGTCCGCGCTGCGCGCGATGGCCGTCCTGCCACCCCGGCTGACCGGCGCCGCGGCGATCGGCGTACCGCTCGCCGAAGCCCTCCTCGCCCTGCTGGTCTGGGTGCCCGCACCCGTCACCAGCTGGGCCTTCGCCGCGACCGGCGGACTGATCGCGCTCTTCGCCGCCGTGCTGGTCCGGCTGCTGCGGCGGGGCGCCGACGTCTCCTGCCCCTGCTTCGGGGCCTCCGGCGTACCCGTCACCCGGGCGCACGTGGCGCGCAACCTGGTGCTGCTCGCCGTCGCCGCGGCGGGCCTCGTCGCGGGCGCCGCACCCGACCCCGGCAGCGGTCCGGGCACGGCCGGGGCGGCGGTGGTGCTGCTGGCCGCCGGCTTCCTGAGCGCCCTGATCATCGCCACGGACACCCTGATCGAGCTCTTCTCGACGGCCCGCTGAGCCGCCGCACCGAGTCACCACCTCCCCGTATCCCCGCAATCCGGAACGAGGCGCGAAACCGTCATGTCCACGCTTTTCATCGTCCTCATCGGCGGCATTTCCCTGGTCAATCTGATGCTGACCCTGGCGCTCGCCCGGAAAATCAACAACAACGGTTCGTCGACCTCCTTCGGAAATGTCCGGGTCGGTGTTTCCATGCCCGAGAACCGCCTTCCCGACGGCACCCCGGTACCGGAATTCCGGGCGGTTTCGGAAACGGACGGAGAAGTCACCCGGGCGGACCTCGCCGGGGCGCCGGCGGTGGTCGGCTTCTTCTCCGGCAGCTGCGGACCCTGTCTGGAGCAGGCCCCCGACTTCGTCAAGGCGGTCACCGGCTTCCCCGGCGGCCGCGGGCGGGTCCTGGCCGTGGTCAAGGGCAGCGGCCCGGTGGTCGCCGAACTGCGCACCCTGCTGGAGCCGGTGGCCCGGGTGGTGGTGGAGCCCGCCGGAGCCCAGCCCGGCTCCACCGCCGAGGCGTTCGGAATCGTCCGCTGGCCCAGCTACGTCGACGTCTCCGCCGACGGCCGGATCACCAACCACCTCGCCCCGGGCGAGCTCGTCCTCCCGACCGCCGCGCGATGAGCACCCCCTGGTCCGCCGACCCCGGGGCCGAGCCGCCCGGGGCCGGCCGGGCCCTGCGCTCGGCCCTGGCCGCCTGCGCGCTGGCCTGGCGCTCCGGCCGGGCGGCCCTGCTGCTCTCCCTGCTCTGCGGGGTGACGGCCGGTCTGCTGCCCGCCGTCGCCGCCCTGCTGGTGAGCCGGCTGTTCGACCAGCTCGGCGGCGCCGCCCCCGGCTCGCCGCCCGGCCCGACCCCCGGCCCGGCCGCCGGCTCGCTGACCGGCACCTGCCTGCTGCTGATCGCGGCCGGTCTCGGCCTGGCGCTCGCCCCCGCGCTCAGCGAGTACACCCGCGCCCGCTCCGGGCGGGCGATCCGGCTGCGGGTGCAGGAGGAGCTGTTCCAGGCCGTCAACCGGCTGCCCGGGCTGCGTCCCTTCGAGGACCCGCGGTTCCAGGACCGCCTGCGGCTCGCCCAGCAGGCCGGCGGCGCCGCCCCGGACATCCTGGTCGGCGCGGCCTTCGGCAGCCTCCAAGCGCTGATCACCGTGCTCGGCTTCCTCGGCACCGTCTTCGTCGTCGGCCCGCTGCTCGGCCTGCTCACCCTGCTGCTCACCCTGCCCCTGGTGCGCAGCCAGCTGGCGGCCGGGCGCCGCCGGGCCGCCGTCCTCGGCGAGACCATGGCCCGCAGCCGCCGCCAGTCCTTCTACGGCAGCCTGATCGCCGACGTCGACGCGGTGAAGGAGATCCGGCTCTTCGGCCTCCAGGACTTCCTGCGCGGGCGCGCCCGGCGCGAACTGCTGGCCGTCAACGGCGCGGAGGAGCGGACCGACCGGCAGAACCTCGCCCGCCGGCTGCCCGCCTCGCTGCTCGGCGTCGGCGTCTACGCGCTCGGCCTGCTGTGGGCGGTGCGCGCCGCCCGGCACGGCGAACTCTCCCTCGGCCAGGTCTCGATGTGCCTGGCCGCGGTGGCCGGCATCCAGACCGGCGTCGGCCAGCTCGCCGCCGGCGGCGCCTCCGCCTACCAGGCCGCCCTCACCTTCGACCACTACCGGGCGCTCGGCCAGGCCCCGCCCGACCTCACCCCGGCCGCCGACCCGCGCACGCCCGGTGCGCTCACCGGCACCGTCGAGTTCCAGGACGTCTGGTTCCGCTACCACCAGGACGCGCCGTGGATCCTGCGGGGCGTGAACCTGACCCTGCGGGCCGGCGCCGTCACCGCCCTGGTCGGCCTCAACGGCGCGGGCAAGAGCACCCTGGTCAAGCTGCTGTGCCGGCTCTACGACCCGGACCGCGGCCGGATCCTCTGGGACGGCGTCGACATCCGCGCCTTCCGGCCCGAGGAGTACCGGCAGCGGATCGGCGTCGTCTTCCAGGACTACTGCCGCTACGACCTGACGGCGGGCGAGAACATCGGCCTCGGCCGGCTCGCCCACCTCGACGACCCGGACCGGATCACCGCCGCCGCCCGCGCGGCCGGCATCCACGAGCGGGTGCAGCGCCTCGACGGCGGCTACGGCGCCCTGCTCAGCCGGATCTTCCTGCCGGAGGGGACGGACGCCGGCTGGGGCCGCTCCCTCTCCGGCGGGGAGTGGCAACGGCTCGCCGTGGCACGGGCGTTCATGCGACGCGACGCCGACCTGATGATCCTGGACGAACCCAGCGCCGGGCTCGACGCCGCCGCCGAACAGGAACTCCACGACAACCTGCGGGAGTTGCGCCGGGACACCGGCAGCCTGGTGATCTCGCACCGGCTGAGCACGGTGCGCGAGGCCGACCTGATCGTGGTGCTCGGCGCGGGGCGGGTGGTCGAGGAGGGGACGCACCGGGCGCTGATGGCGCGCGGCGGCCCGTACGCGGAACTGTTCACGCTGCAGGCGTCCGGCTACCAGGACGCCGCCGTACCGGCCCCGTCGGCCGGCTGACCGGAGGAGGCGGAGCGATGCGGCTGTTCCTGGTGCTCGCCCTCGCGGGGCTCGCCGCCGCGGCGGCGGGACTGGTGCTGCTGCGCACCGCGCTGTCCGTGGTCGTGGTGGCGGGGCCGAGCATGAGCCCGGCGCTGCGGCCCGGGCAGCGGGTCCTGGTCCTGCGGCGCGGCCTGGCCCGGCTGCGGGCGGGGCGGATCGTGGTGGTCGCCCCGGCCGGGCTCGCCGCCAGGGGTGGCGGGCCGGTGGGCGGTGGTCCGGCGGGTGACGGCCCGGCGGCCGCCCGGCCCGTCCGGCTGCTGGTGAAGCGGCTGGCCGCGCTGCCCGGGGAGCCGGTGCCGCCGCCGGTCCGCCCGGTGCTCCCGGCCGGCACCGTGCCGGGCGGGCACGTGGTGCTGCTGGGCGACAACCCGGATTTCAGCACCGACTCCCGGCTGTGGGGCGCGGTGCCCGCGGACCGCGTGGTCGGGGTGGTCCTCGACCGGGTGCGGCTGCGGGGCTGAGCGGCGGCCCGGCCAGGTTCGCTCGGGCCGGGTTCGCTCGGGCCGGGTTCGCTCAGGCCGGTGCGGTCACCGTCGGGAGCAGGCCGGCCCGCACCCCGGCGAGCAGCCCGCCGACCGCCGGGGACCAGGGGCGCCCGGTCGGCCCGGTGAGGGTGAGGGTGCGGTGCACGGCGGGCCGGATCGGCACCAGGACGCACTCCGGCGGCAGCATGGTCACGGCCAGCGCGGGCATCACCGAGACGCCGACGCCCGCGTGGACCATGCCGATCAGGGTGTTGAGGTCGCGGATCCGGTGCCGGGGCGTGAAGCGGGTGCCGGCCCGCCGGTAGGCCTCCCGGATGTGGCGCTCGCAGCCGCCCTCCGAGAGCAGGAAGTCGTCGTCCTCCAACTCGCCGACGTGGACGGTCGGCCGGCCGGCCAGCGGGTGGTCCCGGCGCAGCAGCGCGTGCATCGAGTCGGCGCCGAGCGCGACCGCGCCGGGCGGCAGCGGCCCGGCGTCGACCAGGACGGCGGCGTCCACCGTGCCCGCCTCCAGCCACGTGGTCAGTTCGACGTCCTCGCCCTCGAAGACCCGCACGGTGACCTGGGGGTGCGCCGCCTTCCAGTCCCGCAGCAGCCCGGGCAGCAGGGCCTGGCAGACCGTGGTCGGCGCGGCCAGCCGCACGGTGCCGGTGAGGCCGCCGCAGTGCCGGGTCGCGATGGTGCGGACGGCCGCCGCGGAGGCGACGGCGGTGCGGGCGTGCGGCAGCACCTGCTCGCCGAGCGGGGTGGGGCGGCAGGGGGCGCCGCGCCGCAGCACGGGGGCGCCGAGCGCGCGTTCCAGGGCGGCGACGGCGTGCGAGACGGCGGACTGGCTGATGCCCAGTTCGTCGGCGGCCGCGCCGAAGCCGCCGGTGTCGGCGACCGCGACCAGCGCCCTGAGCTGGGCCAGGTTGACCTCCGGTGCCATGAGACTTCCTTATCCCCCAAGCATCGTCACTTGTTGGACTCATGTTCCGTCGGTGGGCCACCCTCTGTCCAGAACGCGGGAACGGGCCGCGCGGCGGACACGGGAACGGACGGGGAGGTGGTCGGGGTGCGGCGCTGGTGGCCGGGCTTCGTGGCACTGTCGGCGATCTGGGGCGCCAGCTTCGCCCTGATCAAGGTGGCGGTCGACGCGGGGGTGCCGCCGGTGTGGGTGGCGCTGTGGCGCAGCCTGCTGGGCGCCGCCACGCTCTGGGCGGTCCTGCTGCTGCGCGGCGAGCGGGCCCCGCGCGACCGGGCCCTGTGGGGCCACTCGGCGGTCGTCGCGGTGCTGCTCAACACGGTGCCGTTCACCCTGTTCTCGTTCGGCGAGACCAGGGTGAGCTCGGTGCTCGCCGGAGTGCTGAACGCGACCACCCCGCTGTTCACCCTGCTGTTCACGGTGCTCACCGTCCCCGAGGAGCGCCACCCGGGAGCCCGCCGGCTGGCCGGCCTCGGGCTCGGCTTCGTCGGCGTGCTCACCGTGCTCGGGGTGTGGCGCGGCCTCGGCCCGGGGGCGGGCGCCGGCGCCCTCGCCTGCCTGGCCGCCGCGTGCTGCTACGGCGCGGGCTTCGCCTACCTGCGCCGCTTCCTGTCCGGCCGCCCGGAGTCGGTCACCACCCTCTCCGCCGTCCAGATCACCTGCGCCACCGCCGAACTGGCCCTGGTCGCCCCGCTCGCCGCCGGCGCCCCGCACTGGCCGGGCGGGTCGGCGGCCACCGCCCTGCTGGTGCTCGGCGCGCTCGGCACCGGGCTCGCGTACCTGCTCAACCTCGGCCTGGTCCGCACCGCCGGGACGGCCGTGGCCTCCGCCGTCACCTACGTCATGCCGCTCTGGTCCACCGCGCTGGGCGCCGCCCTGCTCGCGGAGCCGGTCGGCTGGAACGCCCTGGCGGGCGGCGTCCTGGTGATCGCCGCCGTCGCCCTCACCCGCCCGCCCAGGACCCCGGCGGCCGCGCCCGCCCCGTCGGGCACCCCCGCCCCGTCGGGCCGGGCCGTCCGGACCACCAGCGCGGCGCCGGGCGGGGCGACCCGCCGCCCGGCCGGGTGACTCCGGCCGCTCCACCCCCTGCGCCCTGGGCCTCGGCCCCACCGCGCGGTCGGGCTGACGTTCGGTGGCCGGTGGATTACGGGTCGTGCCCGGAGGGCCGCTAGGGTGGCCCCCGTGGTGAGGTCGTGGGATGCGGCGGTCGAGCGGGCGCAGGACCGGTTGGCGGCGGGGGTGCGGTTGCGGGCCGTCGCCGAAGGGGAGGAACGGCGGTTCGCCCGCTGGGACTTGGCGTCCCTGCTGGAGGGCGGTCCGGGCGAGCTGGTGGACCCGGACGGGCTGGACCTGCCCGCCGAACGGGCCTGGCGGGAGCGGCTCGGGGAGAGCGGCCGGGACTGGCCGGGCGGTGAGCTGTACCGGCGCCGGTACTGGATCCTGGACGCGCGGGGCGAGGTCGCCGGGACGGTCGCGGTGGACAACTGGACCAAGGGCCCGAGCCAGCTCGCGGTGTCCTCCCTCTACCTGCGGCCGCAGGCGCGCGGGCAGGGGCTGGCCGCCGCCGCGCTGGACGAGGTGTACGCGGCGGCCACCGCCGAGGGCCTGCCGGGCTTCCGGCTGGAGGCGCACTGGGGCTGGCAGTCGGCGGTCCGCTACTACCTGCGCCGCGGGCTGTGGGTGGTGGGCTGGAAGCGCTCGCTGTCGTTCGCCCGGATGCCCCAACTCCCCTCGCACCGGGTGCGGGAGGAGGACGGACGGCTGCTCCTGCTGGTCGCGGACCGGCAGCGCGGCTGGGTGCCGATACTGGCCGCAGGGCAGGAGGGCCGCTGGCTGCGGCTGGACGAGACGGCGCACTACCGGGGCTGTGACGGCTGGGTGCACGAGTACGCCCGGTCGACGCTGGCGCTGTACCTGGCGCTGGCGGGCCGGCCGCTGGTGCGCGGACCGCAGTGGTGGGCGGAGGCCTGGCGCTGGGCGGAGGCGGGCGAGCCGGAGGGCCTGGCGGCCAGGATCGAGGAGTTCGAGCGGACCGAGCGGGCGGCGGGCCGTGCCGTGGCCGGCCCGTACCGCCCGGTGGTGCTGCCGGAGGCGCCACCGCTGGTGTCGCCGCGGCTGGCAGACTCGGGGGATGGCTGAGATCGAGATCGACGGCGCGCCCGCGGACCCGGCGCGGCTCGCCGCGCTGGGACTGCTCAACTACGGGCACTTCACCACCCTGCGGGTCGAGGCGGGCGCCGTCCGCGGTCTGGAGCTGCACCTGGACCGGCTGGTCCGGGACTGCCGGGTGCTGTTCGCCGCCGAGCTGGACCGGGCGGTGGTCCGGGAGCGGATCCGTGCGGCGCTGCCGTCCGACGGCGGGCCGGGGATCGTCCGGGTGACCTGCTACGACCCGGCGCTCGGCCTGGAGCGCCCCGCCGCCCCGGCCGCCCCCGTCCTGCTGGTGACCGCCCGCCCGGTCGGCGCCGCGCAACCGGCCCCGCTACGGGTGCGCACGGTGGCCCACCGGCGGGAGCTGCCGGCGGTGAAGCACGTCGGCCTGTTCGGCCTGGTGCACCACCGCCGCGCGGCCCAACTCGCGGGATACGACGACGTGTTGCTGACCGACGGGGACGGCCTGGTGACCGAGGGGGCGACCTGGAACGTCGCCTTCCTGGCGGGGGAGCGGCTGGTGCTGCCCGCCGGCCCCGCGCTGCCCGGCGTCACCGAGGCGCTGCTGAGCGGTGCGTACGACGGTCCGCGGTCCCGCGAGCCGGTCCGCGTCGACGAGCTGGCGCGCTTCGACGCGGCCTTCGCGCTGAACGCGGGCGTCGGCCTGCGGCCGCTCGCCGCCGTCGACGGCACCGCTTTCGACCCGGCCCATCCGCTGCTCGCCGACCTGCGCGCCGCCTACCTCGGGATCGCCGCCGACCCGGTGTAGGCGTCGGGCGGGTGCAGGGGCCGGGTGGGCGCGGACGGCGGTTCGACGTGGGCGGCGGGCCGGGGCGGACCGGGGGGCCGGGGCGGGCCGTACGAGCGGATCGCCCGAACGGGTGACAAACCTCGGGTGAACCGGTGCAAAGGCGCGGCCGACCTGCCCAAAACCCTTGGGTGCGGCCGTTTGTGAGGTGAGATCAGCTACGCTCTCGCCCGCCCCGCCCGAGCCGTCGAAGCAGAGAGTAGCCACCCCATGAGCAGTCCTCCTGCCGCCCCCGCGCCCCGTTGGCCGCTGGTCCTCCTGCGCGCCACCGCCACCACGCTGGCGCTGCTGGCCCTGCTCCAGGCCATGCTCGCCGGCAGCTTCCTCAACGGCACCTACGACTCCCTCAAGGACCACGAGGACAACGCCATGCTGCTGGCCACCGTGGTGGTGCTCCAGCTGGTGGCGGCCGCGCTGGTGCTCCGGCCCGGCGGCGGGCCGCGCTGGCCGCTGTGGACCACCGCCCTGCTCGCCGTCGCCGTGACCGGCCAGATCGGCGCGGGCTACGCCCGGTCGATCGGGCTGCACGTCACCCTCGGCGTGCTGCTGGTCAGCGGCATCCTGTTCGGCCTGGTCGGCGCCTGGCGGCTGCCGCTGCCAGCCCGGGCGGCCCTGCCCGAGCCGGGCCCGGACGGCGGCGGACGGCTGCCGCGCCCCGGCGGGCCGGTGGCGGTGGAGCGGTGAACCGCCGCCGGTTCCTCGGCCTCGGCGCCTCGGTGCTCGGTGCGGGCGCGGTGGCCGCCGTCGCCGTGCCGTCGGCGGCGTACCTGTTCGCGGAGGGCCGCCCCGGGCGGCTGCTCGGCAGCGACCTGGCCCTGCCCGCGGCCTTCCAGGTCCCGCTGCCGGTGCCGGCCGTGCTCCAGCCGGTGCGCAGCGACGACGGCGGCGACCACTACGAGATCACCCAGCAGGTCGCGAAGCTGGAGATCCTGCCCGGGGTGCGGACCGAGGCCTGGACCTACGGCGGGACCTTCCCCGGTCCGACGGTGGTCACCCGCTCCGGCCGGGCCGCGGTGGTCAAGCACCGCAACCAGCTGCCGGTGCCCTCGGTGGTCCACCTGCACGGCGGGCACACCCCGGCGGACAGCGACGGCTACCCGGTCGACCTGCTGCTGCCGGTCGGCTCCCCCGACCCCGCCGCCTCCGCGATGGACGGCATGGCGGGCATGGCGGGGATGGCGGGCATGGCGGGAACGCCGGGGATGGCGGGGATGCGGCACATGAGCGGCCACACCCTGGTCGGCGAGCGCACCCACACCTACCCGGGCAAGCAGCGCGCCGCCACCCTCTGGTACCACGACCACCGGATGGGCTTCACCGGCCCCGGCGTCTGGCGCGGCCTGGCCGGGTTCCACCTCGTCCAGGACGACGAGGAGGCCGCCCTGCCGCTGCCCCGCGGCGAACGCGACCTCCCGCTGATGCTCGCCGACCGCTCCTTCGCCGCCGACGGCTCCTTCAAGTACCCGGCCGCGGACGCCTCGTCGACCAAGCCGGGCGTCACCAACGACTTCATGAACGGCGTCCTCGGCGACGTCATCCTGGTCAACGGCGCCCCGTGGCCGCGCCTGGACGTCGACCGCGCGCACTACCGGCTGCGCCTGCTCAACGCCTCCAACTGCCGGCTCTACCGGCTCGAACTGGACCCGCAGCCCGCCGGCGGCGACGCGCTGGTCCAGATCGGCTCCGACGGCGGACTGCTCGCCGCCCCGGTCACCCACGACGGGATCGAGATCGCCCCCGCCGAGCGCTTCGACGTGGTCGTCGACTTCTCCCGCTACCAGCCGGGCACCCAGGTCCGCCTGGTCAACCGCTTCGGCAGCGGGCGGACCACCGAGGTGATGCGCTTCGACGTCTCCTCCCGGGCGGTGGACGACGGCGCCACGGTGCCCGACAAGCTGTCCACCGTCGAGCAGTTGGACCCGGCCGCGGTCGTCGCCACCCGCGACTTCGCCTTCCGGCGCAGCGGCGGCGACGGCTGGACGATCAACGGCGACCCGTACGAGCCCGGGCGCAGCCTCGCCGCCCCCGCCCTCGGCCGGGTCGAGCGCTGGCGCTTCTCCACCGACGTGCACCACCCCGTGCACGTCCACCTCGACCCCTTCCAGGTGGTCGCGCGCAACGGCAAGGGCCCGGGCCCGTGGGACGCGGGCTGGAAGGACACCGTGGACCTGCGGCCGGCCGAGACGGTGGAGGTGCTGGTGCGGTTCGGCGACTACGCGGGGACGTACATGCTGCACTGCCACAACCTGGAGCACGAGGACATGGCGATGATGGCGGACTTCACGGTGGGCTGAGCCCTCCCCGCCCCGCCCCGCCCCGCCCCGCCCCGCTGGGGTGTCCCTGTTCCCCCGGTTCGTTCCGCTCCTCCGTTCGGCCCAGTGCCGGAGGGCGCGCGCCGCGCCCACCGGCACGCTGGTCCCAGCGCCGCGCCGACGGGTGCGGCCGCCGGGTGACGGACGGAGCCGCCGCATGACCACCCCCGCCGAACGCCGCCGTACCGGCCGGGCCGCCCGTGAACGGGTCTCCCGCTCCGAGCACGGCCGGTGGATCCCGGCCGCGGACCGGCCCGACCCGCTCGGCCTGCTGGAGGCCCAGGGCGCGGACCGGGTCGCCCGGCTGCTGCCGATCCGCTACGGGCGGATGGCCGACAGCCCGTTCGGCTACCTGCGCGGCGCCGCCGCCGTGATGGCCGCCGACCTCGGGGCCGTCCCCGACACCGGGCTGACCGTCCAACTCTGCGGCGACGCCCACCTGTTGAACTTCGGGGTGTACGCCTCGCCGGAACGCGCGCTGCTCTTCGACGTCAACGACTTCGACGAGACCCACCCCGGGCCCTTCGAGTGGGACGTCAAACGCCTCGCCGCCAGCATCGCGGTCGCCGCCCGGGACTGCGGCCAGGACGACGACCGCGCCCGGCGCGCCGCCCGCACCGCCGTCCTGGGCTACGCCGCGGCGATGCGCCGGCTGGCCGGCCTCGGCGAACTCGACGTCTGGTACAGCCGGATCGACACCGCCGACCTGCTGGCGCTGGTCCGCAGGACCAAGCGGCGCAAGGCCGTCGAGGCCGGCCTCGACCGCGCCCGGCGCCGCACCAGCCTCCAGGCCTTCGGCAAGCTCACCGAGGAGCGCGACGGCCGGCGCCGGATCGTCAGTGTGCCGCCGCTGGTCGAGGAGCTGGAGCGGAGCGAACTGCGCGGCGTCGGCAAGGTGTTCAGCGACTACCGGGCCACCCTCGCCGAGGACCGGAGGGTCCTGCTCGACCGGTACCGCTTCGTCGACGCGGCGATGAAGGTGGTCGGCGTCGGCAGCGTCGGCACCCGCTGCTACATCGTCCTGCTGGAGGGCCGGGACACCCGCGACCCGCTGTTCCTGCAGCTCAAGGAGGCCGGCCGGTCGGTGCTGGAGGACCACCTGCCGCCCACCCGGCTGGAGGCCGAGGTCGCCGCCCACCACGGCGGGCGCCGGGTGGTCACCGGGCAGCACCTGATGCAGGCCGCCAGCGACATCTTCCTCGGCTGGACCACCGGCCCCGCCGGGCGGCACTTCTACGGCCGCCAACTGCGCGACATGAAGGGCTCGGTGGAGGTCGACACGATGACCGCGTCCGGCCTGCGCGCCTACGCCGACCTGTGCGGGCGCGCCCTCGCCCGGGCCCACGCCCGCACCGGCGACCGCCTCGCCGTCGCCGGCTACCTGGGCGGCGCCGACACCTTCGCCGACGCCGTCGCCGACTTCGCCCTGCACTACGCGGACCGGACGGCGGCCGACCACCGGGAACTGGTCGAGGCGATCGCCTCGGGCCGGATCAGGGCCACGCGGGGGGTGTGAGGGCGAAGAGGCCGCCCGGCCCGACATCGGCCACCTCCGGGGCGGGATCGTGTTCCGGGTCCGCGACCGACCCTTTCGGGCTGTCGGGCTGTCGGATTCGGTGTCAGTGGGGTGTGCCAGGGTGACCGCATGCTGGCGATCACGGTGCAGACGAACGACGAGCGGCTCCCGAGGGTGACCGCGGACGAACTGGCGGGGTTGGTCCGGCGCATCGGCGCCGGGGCCGACACCTTCCTCGTCGTGCAGCGGATACCGGACCTGCCGGACGTCTACATCCAGGTGTGGCACAAGGCGGGTGGCCACTACGCGCTGGAGCACCGCGACGGCTCCGCCGCCCGGCACTTCGAGGTGCGGGTGGACGGGCCGGAGGCCGTGGTCGCGGCGATGACGGGCTGGGCACGGCACGAGCCGGGCTGGGGCGAGGGCCTGGCCTGGGCGCCGCTGGACTTCGGTCCGGCGCCCGAGCCGGTGCCCGCGCCGGAGCTGGCGGCCGAGGAGCGGCGGCAGTTGGAGGAGCAGCTGCGGCTGACCCTCGCCGGCGGCTACACCGACCGTGCCCGGCTGGCCGAGCAGGCCGAGGAGTACCTGGTGTCGGGCGACCGCCGCCCGCTCTCCCGGGCCCAGGCCGAGCAACTCGCCGACCGGCTCTGGCTGGAGCGGGTCGGCGTGCAGAGCGGCTGGATCGGCGAGACGGATCCGGAGCGCCTCGCCCGGGCCTTCGCCGCGCTGGAGGCGGGCGGCATCACGGCGCGGGAGGACTTCGCCTGCTGCCGTTCCTGCGGGGAGGCGGAGATCGGCGCGGCCGGGGTGCCGGAGGCCCGGGGCTTCGTCTACTTCCACTCCCAGTGCACCGAGTCGGCCGCCGCCGGCCGCGGCCTGTCCCTGCTCTACGGCGGCTTCGACGGCTCCGCGGCGACCACCGCGGCCGTCGGCCGGGAGGTGGTGGCCGCCCTCGCGGCCGTCGGCCTGCCGGCGGTGTGGAGCGGCGACCCGTCCGACGCGATCGAGGTACGCCCGCTGCTCTGGCGCCGGCGGCTGGTCGGCTGACCACGGACGGAGCCGACCACGGACGGAGGGGAGGACCGAACGATGAGCGCTGATGTGCTGTCGGTGATCCCGACCGACCCGTACTGGCAGCCGGACGCGGCGGCGGCCGAGCGGGCCCGGGCGCTGGCGGCCGAGTTCCTCGGCGAGGACGACGGCGCCGAGCTGGAGTCGACCTGGCACGAGCGCACGACCCTGGTCGACTGCGGCGCGAACCTGGAGCGGATCGGCTGCCCGCACTGCGGCGGCGCCGTCCCGCTGGGGTGGTGGTCCGAGCTGATGGAGGAGCACGCCGAGGGCGGCTTCGCGACGCTCGCCGTGACGGTGCCCTGCTGCGGTGCGGCGACGACCCTGGACGCCCTGGACCACGACTGGCCGTGCGGCTTCGCCCGTTTCGAGCTGGAGGTGTGGGACCCGGAGCGACCCTGGTTCACCGAGGCCCAGGCGGCGGCCCTGGCCACCGCCCTCGGCCACCCGGTCCGGCAGATCAGGGCGCATCTGTGACGACGGGCCCGTGGGCCCCGGGCGGCCGCCGCCGCCCGGGGGGTTCCGGGGGCCTCAGGGCACCAGCAGGTGCAGGGCCTCGGGTCGGACCGTGACGTCGGCGGGGAGGGCGGTGATGAACTCGCCGTCGGCGTAGGCGGTGATGCCGGGGGACTCGAGCCGCAGGGAGGCGGTGCGCAGGGTGGTGACCTCCGGGTGGCTGGTGTGGGTGCCCTTGAAGAGGGTGGGGAAGAAGCGGGCGATCCGCAGCCGGGGCATGGCGTCGACGAGGGTGACGTCGAGCAGGCCGTCGTCGGGGAGGGCGGCGGGGCAGATCAGCATGCCGCCGCCGTAGCTGCGGGTGTTGCCGACGGCGGCGAGGGTGAGGTCGCGTTCGATGACGGTGCCGTCGGCGAGGGTGATCCGGAACGGCAGCGGTTTCAGGTTGGCGAACTCGGCGAGGATGGCGAGGTTGTAGCGCATCCGGCCGCGCGGCCAGCGCAGCCGGTTGGCGCGGTCGCTGACCAGCGAGTCGAAGCCGCTGGCGAGAACGGAGCCGTACCAGCGCACGGAGCCGTCCGGGCCGGTGATCCGGCCGAGGTCGACGGCGCGGGTGCGGCCGGCGGCGATGACGTCGGCGGCGGCCTCGGGGTCGCCGATGGGCAGGCCGTACTCGCGGGCGTGGTCGTTGCCGGTGCCGGCGGGTATGACGCCGAGCGGGACGGCGGTGTCGGCCAGGGCCTGGAGGGCGAGGTTGATCATGCCGTCGCCGCCGACCACGGCCACCGCGTCGGCCCCGTCGGCCGCGGGGCCCCGCGCCGGGGGGGGCGGCGGCGCGGGGGGGGGCCCGCCCCGCGGGGTGGGCGCGCAGGAGCGGGG